>CAZTZW010000011.1:0-20665 GCA_964618085.1 uncultured Elusimicrobia bacterium | reverse complement strand
CCGATCATCCGCGTCCAGACGTCGCCCAGGCGCGTCTTGACGCTGACGGGCTTGGCGCCGCCGCCGGACTGGATCTCGAACACCGAGTTCTCGTTGATGCGCAGCTCGGCGCCGCCCACGAAGGCGATGCCCACGCGCTCGCCCTTGTCGGTCTTCACGAAGTCGCCCTCGTAGACCATCTGGTTGAGCTTCATGCGCTTGTAGGACTGTCCGCCGGCCTTGGACTCGGGCCGCCCTTCGAGCGAGACGACGACCCCCGCGATGGGAGCAGCCGCGGCCGTGACCGCGAGCGTCGCGGCGACGGCGACGGACGTCAGCGCCCCGGCGAGGGCGCGCGAGACCTTGGGCATCATCATTCTTCCTCCTTTGACTGCTGGAACTTGACCGCGGCGACGTCGCGGGGGATGATTCTAAGAAGATATGGGGCCGTCCGGGATCCCGCGTCGGCGGCCGCGTCCCGCCCGTAGCGGGCCAACGTGACGAGTCGGTAGCGCACGACCAAGTCCTGTCCCGACGGGGTCAGCGAGTCCACGGTGACGCGGTCGGCCTTGACGCTCCTGCCGACCAGGATGGCGGCGACCTTGTAGCGGGCGAAGTCCACCTTCGGGAGCGGCTGGTCGCTCAGGCGCGTCCACAGCTTCTTCCAGCGCGCCGCGTCGGAGATGCTCAACGTCATCGTGCGCGCGGACAGCGGCGCGGCCGAGCCCGCCCACTCCGAGGTCTCGTCCTCCTCCCCCTCGCTCGCGTCGGCCGCGGGCGCGGGCGCCCCGGACATGTCGGCCGCCGGGTCGGGCACGTACGGCGCGGGCGCCGACGAGATGGGCGCGGCGACGGGATCGAGGGGCGGCCCGGTGATGACGGCCGAAGCCTGGCCCTGGCGCAGCTGGTCGAGGAGCGCGGCCAGCTCGTCGCGGGTCATGCTGCCCTCGATGCTGACCAGGTCGTACTCAGAGAGATCGATGCCCTGCTCCTTGAGGAGCTGCTTGATGGCCTCCCAGATCTGCTCGGCGGTCAGGGGCACCCCGCCGGGCGAGCCGGTGTCCGGCCCGGTGCTGGTCGGGCGGGAGACGGTGATGGTCTTGCAGTTGTTGGCCACGGTGTCGTCGAAGATGGTCAGACAGGCGATGACCAATCCCTGCGCCTGGTCCGCGGGGACGCTGCCCGAGACGCTGTAGGTCTTCGACTCGCCGGGAGTCATCGCGGGGAGCTCGATGGGCGAGCCGGAGACCGGGAGCCCGCCGATGGTGACCTTGAGAGGGATGGCCGTCTCCGTGGTGGTGCCCTGGTTCTTGACCGTGATGCTGAAGGGGATGATCCCGGACGAATCGGGCGAGCCCGACACTTCCAGCGTCTCGACGGCCAGGTCGCGCGTGTTGGCGACGGTCTGCACGCTGAAGGAGTAGGGGACCAGGCTCTGCGCCACCACGTTGCCGTTGTTGTCGAGGCCCTCGATCTTCCAGTAGTAGAGCTGCCCGGCCGCCAGCTGCTGGCGGTCGTCGGTCGGGTTCTGGGGATAGGTGAAGGTCGAGCCGGCGCCCGTCGTCTGCTCGAGGATGGGGTTGTACAAGGAGGGGTTGTCGCCGACGCTGATGCGGTAGGTCGCCGCGCCGCTGGAGAACCACTGGAACGACAGCGGGTTGTCGCTGAGGCCCGTGGAGCCGTTGGGCGGGTAGATGAGGAGGATGTTGGGCGAGGAGAGGGTGAAGGTCGCGGTCTGCTGGATGGGCGTGCCGTCCAGCGCCGCGGTGGCCCGCATCGTGTACGTGCCCGGGCCCTGGTAGAAGCCGCTGATGGCGATGCCCGTGATGCGCGCCGAGGCGTTGCCCACCGCGCCCGGCACGGCGTTGCCGCTGTGACGGAACACGATGTTCGAATTGGGCGCGACGACCTCGAACTGGAAGGTCGTGCGGCCGGTGCTCGCGACGCCGTTGTGGACGGTCTGGGAGAAGCCGATAGTCTCGTTGCTGGAGAAGGTCGCTCGCGGCGACCCGGCCGAGTCGAGGACCGCGGCGCCCTGGGCCGTGAGCAGAGCCGCGCGGGCGCGCCCCGCCGCCGGACCGAGGAGCAGGAACGCCGCCGCGAACGCGAGGCTCTTCCTCATGGGTTCGACCCCGCGTCGCTTGGAATCAACCGTTTCCTCACCATGCTCGGTCACCGGACCACCGCCAGCTTCTTGATCACCTTGACGAGCTGGTTCTCGCTGCCGCCCTTGACCTTCACCATGAAGAGGTAGACGCCCGACGCCACGGGGGTGCCGCGGCTGTTGGTCAGGTCCCAGACGTAGTGGTAGAGCCCGGGGGTCGCCGTCGCCGTGATGAGGCTGCCGGGGACCTCGCGCACCAGCGCGCCCTTCAGGTCGAAGATGGCGATCTGGGCCTCGAGGGGCTGGAGAGCGGTCTCGAAGCGGATGGTGGTCGAGTGCCGCGCCGGGTTCGGGAAGGCGAAGACGGTCGCGTCGGGCAGGGGGTTGAAGACGAAGCCGACGGTGCGGATCTCGCCCTCGAGCAGGTCCACGTCGACGAAGTCGGTGTAGCCCGTGCCCGTGTAGGCGCGCACGGAGTAGGAGCCCGGCAGCAGGTGGCCGATGGTCCAGCGTCCGGTCGGGTCGGCGGTCGCGCGGGCGACCTCGCGGCCGCCCTGATGGAGCTCGACGTGGCTGCCCTCCATGGACGGACGGAAGCCGGAGCCGGCCACGCCGAGGCCCGCCGGTCCCGACGACGTCAGAGCGCCGAGCGTGCCGGTCAAGGTGGCAAGAGCGTAATTGATATCCAGGGAGAAATCAATATTCACCGACCCCATGGCGATGCCGTCCTGCCAGACCGAGCTGGTGACGCCGTTGGCCGTCCAGCTGGCCTCCACCTTATAATTGCCCGGGGTCAGGCCGTTCACCGAGAAGGTGCCGCTGCCGTCGGCCAGGGTGAAGGCCGTGGCCACGAGCAAGCCCGTGGAATCGAAGGCGTCCAGGCGCACGGCGGTGATGCCCTGGGTGGAGGCGTTGACCACGTGACCCAGGATGGAGTTGCTGGGAGCCGGCGTGGCCGTGGTCGAGGCGACGTTCGAGAACGCCGACCACGTCCCATCCGTATTGGCCATCGCGACGCTGAGGAAGTAGGTCACGCCCGACGTGAGCCCGGTGACGCGGTAGAACTGCAGGTCGCCGCCGGTGACCGACGAGGTCGCGAACACGACCGCCGCCGACGTGGACGCCGGCGCCGCGCCGTAAGTGGCCGTGAACACGGCGTACTGGCCGAGCAAGGTCGTCCCGGTCGAGCCATGCGGGCCCTGCGCGGTCCACGACAGCGATATCTCGCCGGGCAGGGGCCCGTTGACGCCGGCGAGGTCGGAGATGGCGTCGGGCGGGGCGGCGTTGCTGAAGGTGAAGGTAGAGCCCTGGGCGAAGAAGTCGCCCGAGTTCGCCGGCAAGGCGGCGTCCGAGGCGCGCACCGCGACGTAGAAGCTCGCGCCGCTGACCATCTCGGACTGCAGCTGCTGGCTCGCCGTCACGTTCCAGACGGCGGGCCCCGCGGAGGTGGTGGACACCGCCGTGACTTGCCACTGATTGGTGAACCAGTTCCACCAGAGGCCCGTCGACAGGCGGCGCAGGCGCACCTCGATGACGGCCACGCCAGACGGCGCGCCGCCCGGGTCGGCCGCCGTGCCGGTGATGTGCGGCAGCGAGGAGACCGTGGCGAGCGCCGGCGGCCAGGTCACGGCGACCGTGGGCGTCGCGGTGTCGAGGGTGAACGCCGCCGTGGCGTAGACCGTGGAGTACATGCCGTAGGTCGTCGACGACCGCGCCACGATGCGGTAGGACGTCCCGTTGGCGAAGGGGTTGGGCGGGTTGAAGGTCCACGAGCTGACCCCCACCGCCGCCATCCACGCGGGGCCCGCGGAGCTGAACGACCCGCCGACGGGGTCCCAGTACAGGCCCGCCGGAGGGTTGTTCTGGATCGCCACCTCGGTGCCCTTCACGCCGAACACGCCGGTCGCGCCGCCCTGCACGACCGGCACGCCCGAGACGAAGCCCGTCCCGGCGTTGGGCGTGGAGATGGTCACCGTCGGACCCATCGTGTCCTTGAACACGCGGAACGCGTCGAGGTATGTGCTCGTGTTGCCGGCGAGGTCGACGGCGCGCACCGAGACGTAGTTCGTGGCCGCGTCCTTGAGGAGGGCGAAGTTCAGCGTCCACGGGGTCGTATAGTCGGTCGCGCCGCTGAGGGGCGCGATGTCGGTCCACGGGAGGACGAGGCCGTCGCCCGTGCCCGCGGTCTCGCTCACGCTGTACTGGAACAGGTCCAGCCCGCTGGCCAGGTCGCGCGCCGTGACCGCGTACGCGCGGCCGGCGGCGGTCTGCACGACGTGGTCTCCCCCCGCCTCACCGTTGACGAGGACAGGCAACGTGGTGTCCTTGCGGACGTAGAAGGCGTCCACGAGGGTGTTGCTGGACACGCCGTTGTAGACGCTGACGGTCACGTAGTTCGTCGCGCTCTCCTGCATGGCGTTGAAGACGGCCGCCGTCAGCGGGAAGGGCGTCGAGTAGGAGGAGAACCCGCTCAGGCCGGTGAGGACGTTGGTGAAGGGGACCACGGCCGTGTCCAGGCCGCCGGGCATGGTCGACACGCGCACCTGGACGCGGTCGAGGTTCGTGCCGCTGGCGTCGACGAAGCGGATGTCGTAGACGCCGGTGGTCTCGTCGCGGCGCCACGTGTCGTCGCCGCCCTGGAAGTCGGAGATGAGCGGGATGACGTTGCTCAGCTGGGTGTAAGTCGAACCGAGCGTGGTGAACGCCGTGGGGACGCCGTTGTGGTTGATCGCCCGCGCCTGGAAGTACCAGCTCGTGCCGAACGCCAGGCCGGTGAAGGTGACCGTCGGCCCGGCGGCGGGCGCGCTCGTCAGCGAGACCGACGTGGCGAAGACGTTGAAGTCGCTCGCGGTGGAGGCGACCACGGTGTAGGTCGTCACGTTCGGGTTGGAGTTGGCCTGCCAGTTGATCGTGACGCTCGTGACGCCGACCATGGAGAAGGTCGACGCGACGGCCGCCAGCGGCGCGTTGGCCAACGTCGCCGTCGAGCCCAGCACCCCTCCGAAGCTGACGCCGCCGTTGCTCAACGCCGCCACCGCGGCGAAATACGTGGTGTTGGGCGAGAGGCTCGCCATGGTGAGCCCGAACGCGGCCGTCGTGGACGTGACGTTGCCGGCCGACGTGTTCGGGAAGGCCGCGGTGGTGGACATGGTGACCGTGTAGGTGGTCGTGATGGGGTTGCCCCCCGCCGTCCAGTTGACGCCGGCCGCAGCGTTGGTGACGCCCGTGAACAACGTCGCGGCGGCCGGCGGGGCGTTGGGGTCGGTCGCGGTCGCGGCATAGAGCGCGTAGGCGCTCGAGTTGCCGGGCCCGTCCGCGCGGATGAAGAGGAAGTGCGTCGTGTTGGAGAGCAGACCGAACACGCTCGCCGAAGTGGTGTTCACCCCCGCCACGACGCTCGACGCCACGACGCCGGCGGGCGGGTTGGTGTTGGCGTAGGACGCGACCAAGGTGTAGCCCGTCGCGCCCGCCGTCAGCTGCCAGGCCGCGCTCATCGAGCTGGCCGAGACGCCGGTCGCGGTCGCGACCGGCGCGGGCAGGAAGATGGGCAAGGTCTGCGTCGCGCCCAGCACGACGAAGGCGGACTGCGTGATCCCCTGGCCCAGGGCGCGCACGCCCACGTAATAGGTGGCGTAGGCGCCGAGGCCGGTGAGCGTCGCCGTCGGGCCGAAGGCCGGGACGGTCGAGAAGGTCACCGAGGACGCGCCGCTGTTGAAGTCCGAAGCGGTGGAGGCGACGACCGTGTAGGTCGTCATGGCCAGCGGGTTGCCGTTGGCCAGCCAGTTCACCGTGAAGCTGGTGATCTGGACCGCCGTGAAGGTGCTCGGCGCCGACAGCGGCTCCGCCGGCGAGGTGGCCGTGGCCGCGTACGCGGCGTAGGTGCTGTTGGACGTGAAGCCGTGCGCCCGCACGAAGAGATAGTAGGTGGTGTTGGGCGCCAGCGGCGGCGTCGAGACGGTCGCCGTCGTCGCGGCCTGACCGAACGTCGAGCTCGACGCCCAGACGTCCACGGGCGGGTTCGCCGGCATGGTCGAGGCGTACAGCGTGTAGCCCGTGGCGTTGCCCACGAGGCCCCACGTCGCGGTCAGCGAGTGCGTCGTGTGAGCGACCCCGGGCACGACGACCGGCGGGAAGATCTGGAGCGGCAGCATGACGGTCGAGCCCAGCAGCTCGTAGGGCGTGAGCTGGCCGTCGCCGTTGATCGCGGCCACGCGCAGGAAGTAGGTCGCCGCCGGCGTGAGGCCCGTGAGCGTGGTCGACGGGAGGCCCGGGGGCATCACGCGCGTCGTGATGGAGGCCGCGGTGAAGCTGAACGACGAGTCGGTCGAGGCCTCGACCGTGTAGGAGGTGATGGCCACGGGGTTGCCGTTGGCTCCCCACGACACGAGCAGGGTCTGGTCCGTGACCGAGCTGTACGTGGCCGAGAGGCCGAGGAAGAGAGGCGTGTTGGCGCGCGTCGCGGTAGAGCCCAGCGGGAGGTAGGCCGAGACCGCCCCGAGGTGGTTGAGGGCCGCGACGTGGGCGAAATAGGTCGTATTGGGCGCGAGAGCGGTGATGAAGGCCGACGCGTCGGGCGTCAGAGCGTCGGCGAGCCGCGTGACGGTCCGGTTGCCGGCGTTGGCGTTCGGGAAGGCCGCGCTCGTGGTGAAGGTCACCGTGTAAGTCGTCTGGTTGAGCGGGTTGCCGTTGGGCTGCCAAGCCGCCGTCGCCGTGGTGAAGCCGACGGTCGGGAAGCTCACGACGCTGGCCGGCGCGGGGATGAAGGCCAAGGTCACGGTGGAGAAGGAGTTCCCCGCCTGGACGTAGGCGTCGCCCCACAGCGCGGCGACGGCGAAGTGATACGTCGTGTTGGAGAGCAGAGGGCTCGGCGTCAGCGCCAGCACCACGCCGTTGGAGCTCATGGACGAGACGATGGTGGCCGAGAAGTTCGAGCTCGTGGAGGCGCTGACGAGGTAGCGCGGCGCGCCCGGGGCCGGATCGTAGGCGACGGTGACGCTGGAGGCGTTGACCGCGGCGAAGACCGGGTTCGCGGGCGCGGCCGGGGTGATGGACGCCTCGGGCGTGCCGCCGTAGGAGCCCAGGTTGCCCTGGCCGCCGTTGTTGCCCGGCTCCGAGGCGAACGGCACCGAGGAGTCGGCGCGGTCGATGGTGCCCGAGGTCCAGATATCGTTGATGTCGTGCAGGCCGGTCGCGGGATTGAAGCGGCCGGCGTGCGAGCGCGGGTGGAAGTCCTCGGCGCCGGCGACGAGGCTGGGCCACTGCGGGTCGAACGAGACGGCGTTGACGTCGATGCCGTTGCCCCACGGGTACTGGAAGCGGACGTTCCCGACCTGCAGGATGTTGAGCGAGTTGGAGCTGAAGAAGAGGTTGTTCTGGAAGTCGCCGGCCGACGCGCTGTAGGCGTCCATGTACACCGTCGACGACGACGTGCCCGTCATGTCGCCGGAGAAGACGCTGTTGGCGATATGCGCCCCGCTGGAGGTCAGCATGGCGAACGGGTGCGCGCCGTTGGTCAGGGAGAACGTCGTCTTCAGATAGACGTCGTTGGAGCGGACGGTGACGTGGGCCGACCCCTCGATGCCGATGCCGACGTTGCCGCCCGCCGTGATCATGTTCGGGTTCGAGACGCGGTTGCGCTCGATGACGACCCCCTCGCTCGACAGCAGGTAGACGCCGAACGACATCTCCCCCGTCATCGCGCCGGAGTTGCGGTAGTAGACGGAGTTGTTCTGGATGGTCGCGCCGGTGCGCAGGCCGTTGAGATGGATGCCCATGGTCCGCCCGAGCGAGTCCGCTACGCTGGTGGCGGGGATGATGGTGTTGGAGGCGATGACGACCTTGGCCCCCGCGCTCTGCGTGCCGACGTAGACGCCGTAGCGCGCGCTCAGCGGCGCGGCCGCGAAGGTGTTGGAGGCGATGAGGATGGTCCCGGTGTTGTTCTCGTCGATGCGGACGCCCGCGGCTTGAGGCCCGCCCACGAAGGTGTTCGAGGAGGCGGTGAGCCCGTTCGATCCGCCGAGCATCACCAGCGCGTTCAACGCGTTCGAAGCGGCCCTGACGTAGCTCCCATGGACCGTGCTGCGCAGGGCCGCGTTCAAGGCGATACCCTCGCTGCCCTCCACGTACGAGCCCGTGACGGCATTGTCCCGTCCGTTGGTGAAGAGCACGGCGTTGGCGGAGACCACCGCCGAGACCGTGCTGCCGTCGATGCGCCCGCCGTGGGAGTTCGTCAGGCGCGCGCCCCACCCCGACGCCTCGTGCCGCACGACGGAGCGGGTGAGCGTCGTGTACGAGGAGCTGTCCACGTAGTACCCGGTCATGCCCGCGCCCTGGGTGACGATGGTGCTCCCGTCCACCAGGAGGTGGTTCGCCCCCGTGGCCTCGATGCCGTAGCCGGCGGCGTGACTATTGGCTAGATAGCTGTCCAGCACGCGCGTGCCCGAGGAGGCGTCCACGCGCAGTACGTGGCCGGAGTTGCTCACCGTCGTGATGCTGCTGCGCACGATGCTGTTGTAGTGGGCGTTCGCCAGGAAGGCGACGCCCGTGCCGGCGGAGTTATAGATGGACAGGTCCGAGAGGGTGTTCGACGAGGCGCCGACGGCCTCGACGAGGTACTGCGGCGAGTGGCCGGTCAGCGACATGTGCGACACGGTGTTGAGGCGCGCGCCGCCGGTGAAGGTCACGGTGCGGGCCGCGGCGTTGGCGTCCACGTAGCTCCGGGTGACGGTGTTGGACGCCGCGCCGACGAAGACGATCGCCGGATAGCCGTCCTCGCTGCTCGCGACGGTGCTCAGCATCACGGTGTTGTCATAGGCGCCCGCCTCGAAACGGATGCCCGAGCCGTCGGGCGCGCGGATGACCGAGCCGCTGACGAGGCCGCGCGAGGAGGCCGCGACGACGAAGGCCGTGCCGAAGCCGGAGGTGACGAAGGTGCTGCCCGAGACGGCCGCGCCGATGGTGCCGGAGCCGATATAGACCGCCGCCGCGGGCGCCGCGGCGTACACGTTGGAGATGGTGGGGCTGGACGCTCCGAGGACGTCGAGGGCGTAGCCGGACGACCCGCCGACCGTGACCACGGTGCTGTGGAGCACGGACGCGCCGCTGCCCACCATCTCGATGCCGCGGCCCGCGGACGTGACGCTGGAGTAGGAGACGACCGAGTGGCTGCTGATCGAGAAGCCCGCGGCCGTCACCAGGCTGGGTCCCGCGATGACCACGCTCGTGATATGGACGTACGCCCCGGTCGCCTGGATGCCGTACTGATGGAAGGCGTTCGTGTTGATCGTCAGGTCCTTGATGGTGACGCTGTCGTTGTTGACGTGGAAGGGCGCGATCGCGGAGCCGCCCGAGTTGACGTGCGTCGGGACGCCGGGCTCGCCCATGATGATGAGGCGCTTGTTGTTGGCCGCGGTGTTCTTGCCGGTGATGTTGAGGTTGATCACGTTGCTGGGACGCCGGCGCACGACGATGCAGGTGTCCGTCGTCAGCGTGGCGGGCACGGCGGCCAAAGCAGCCGCGATAGTGCTGTAGACGCCCACTCCGCTGTTGGCCACCGTGAACTCCACGCCGCAGCCCGGGGGCGGCGCGGCGCGGGACGCCTCGACGGTCTGGCCGTAGGAGCCCATGTTGGCCCGCGCCCCGCCCGGGTTCTCCTCGGCGCCGGGCGAAGCCGCCGGGTCGGCGCGGTCGATGGTCAACGAGCTGACCGCGTCCTGCGTCCGCAGGCCCGTCGCGAGGACGAAGCGCCCCCCCGCCGCGGCGGAGAGCGGATGGAAGTCCTCGGAGGCGGGCGCCGTGGAGAACCAGAGCGGGTTCTCAGAGATGGAAGACGCGTCCCGGGCCGAGAGCAGCTGCCAGCTGGAGAAAGGCAGTTCGCTGAACGCGCCCCAAGTACCGACGTAGGCGTTGGGACCCTCCGCCAGGAGGTCGTTGTAGTCGGAGCGGAAGCCTGTCTGGCTGGCGGCGTCGGCCAGGTCGAGGATGACCGAGTCGCCCGAGGAGGAGCGCTTGTTGACCAGGATGTTGCCCGTCACGACGGAGTTGGGCGAGTCGCCGAAGCTCACGAGGGAGCGGGGCGAGGCTCCGGTCTCGGACATATGGACGTCGTTATAGGCCACCGTCGCGTTGGGCGAGTTTTGGAAATGGAAGGCGATGGCGCCGCCCGTCGTGACCATCCCGGAGTTCGAGTAGCGGTTGTGATCGACCATCACGCCGGCCGAGTTGTCGGCGAACACGCCGTAGGTGGTGAGGCTGGCGGCCGCCATCGCGCCCGACGCGTGGTAGTAGAAGTTGTTGTTCTGGACGGTCGCCCCGTTGTTCAGCGACTGGAGGTACACGCCGTAGGTGCTGGTCGTCAGGCCCACGGTCGGGAAGAAGACGTTGGAGGATATCCAGAGCTGGGAGCCGGTCGTCAGGGTCTCCGCGTACACGCCGGCGCGCGCGCTGGACAGGAAGACGTTGGTCGAGACGCGGATGATGCCGCCGTTGCCCGGGCCCACGTAGAGCCCGCCGCTCTGGGAGCCGCCGGTCACGACGTTGGACGAGAACTGGAGGGCGGAGGAATTGGTGATGTAGAGGCCGGTGGTGGCGAGACCCGCGAGGCGGCTGCCGTTGACGCTGGGCGACGACGCGTTCTCGACGTACACCGCCGTCGAGGCCTGGACGTAGCTGCCGGCGACCTCCTGGCGGAAGCCGAGGCTCGCGTGGACGCCGATCTGGCCGCCGACGACCGTGCTGAGCAGGACGCTGTTCTCGTCCCCCGTCATGCGGACGCCCTCGGAGGAGCCCCGGATGAAGCTGCGCGAGACGACGTTGCTCGACATGTCGATGCGCAGCGCGATGCCGCCGGTGAAGCCGCTGACCAGGAGGCTCTGGTCGATGAGGTTGTGGGAGGCGCCGCTGAAGATCTGCACCGCGCGCGAGCCGGCCGTGCTCAGGACCACGCTGCGGTCGATGAGGTTGTGGGAGGAGGAGAACATCGTGAACGCGGACAGGGTGGGCGAGCCGCTGACGGCCGTGCTCAGGGAGACCGTGTTGTAGCCCGAGAGCGTGTCGAGCTGGATGGCGCTGCCCGCGGGCGAGCCGACGTAGGACTCGCTGACGGTGAACGAGGACGAGCCCTGCACGTAGACGGCGGTCTGGTTGGGCCCCGTCGTCGCGATGGAGCTGAGCGCGACGCTGTTGGAGGCCGCCCCGGCGAGGTGCTCGACGGCGCGGTAGCCCGTGCTGATGATGACGGCGTGCGAGACGGTGTTGGAGGACGCCCCGCTGAAGCCGATGGCGACGCGGCCCGCTCCGCGAGCCGTGACGGTGGCCCGGTCGACGAGGTTGCCGTCGGAGCCGGCGGCGAAGTACAGGCCATGGGAGTCGGTCGCGCTCACGAACAGGCCGGTGAAGACGTTGCTCGAAGCGCCCAGAAGGTAGACGCCGTTGCCGCCGAGGGCCGTGACGATGACGGTGCTCTGCGAGACGTAGTTGCCGCTCGTCTGGGACAGATAGAAGGCGTCGCTCGAGGAAGAGCCGGCGATGTAGACGCGCGACACGGTGTTGGAGGAGACGGAGTCCAGCAGGAAGGCCTTCGTAGCCGCGGTCGCGTTCGTCGTGACGGTGCTGTCGAGCACCTCATGACCGCCGCCGCCGCTGCGGATGTGGAGGCCGTAGCCGCTGGGAGAGCCGAGGCCGCCCTGGAAGCGGCTGCCCGCGATGACCACCCCGGTGGAATGGATCACCGCGACGGCGGTGCCCTGGGCGGTGACGGTCAAGGAGCTCAGGCGGACGGCGGAGCCGTTCACCTCGATGGCCGGGTAGAAGCCCGATACCGCGCCGACGCGCGAGTTGGACAGGACGTGGCCCGAGCCGCGCAGCCACACGGACGGGACGCCGGGCGCGGACGCGGTGAAGCTGCCGCGGTCGATGGTCACCCCCGAGGAGAGCTCGTTGAGCTCGAGCGCCTTCCAATTGCCGTTGGTCAGAACGAGGTCGTCGAAGCTCAGGTTCGCGCCGGTCGCGATGCTCAGCGCGTAGTCGCCGCTCGACGTCGTGAACGTCGCGCGCGCCACCGAGGTGTTCGAGACGTCCGAGAAGCGGACGGCGGGACGGCTGCCGTTCGCGTTGACCTGGACGCTGGAGACGACCGAGCCGTAGGAATCCTTCATGACGAACAACGGCGTCCCGGTGGGGGTGCCGCTCCAGGACATGAACACCTCGGATATCCTGACGTGGGAGCCGGTGGAGGCCAGCGCCGGGGAGTTGAGCCCGCTGAGGATGATGGTCGAGCGCGAGATGGTGGTCTCGGTGGATATCTCGATGCCGGCCGCGCTGATCCAGGCGCCGGGGTCCTCGACGCGGATCCGGCTGAGGACGACGTTGGGCGAGCTGACGCGGACGCCGTAGCTGTGGCTCAAGGCGTTGGGCTGGAAGTCCAGGCCGGACACCGTGACGCTCGCGACGCGGATGTCGAGCAGCGCGAAACCGAGGGAGGTCGCCCGGAGGATCGCGCCCGTGCTGAAGGCCGGGTCCGCGGCGATGGAGATGGACGAGCCGTTCAGGTCGAAGCCCGCCACGACCAGGCCGGGCTCTTGGTAGACCGCGGTGTCGCGGATGGACACGCAGGAGTACCCCACCAGCGGGTTGGGGATGCTGTTGATGGCCGCCTGGATGGAGGAGAAGGCGCAGCCGCCGGTCTTGCAGACCTTGCGCAGGACCGCGCAGGCCTGGGGCGGGGATTTGGAGGCCTCGGCGGTGCCGCCGGTGGAGCCGGCGTTGGCGTGGAAGCCGTTGGGCGCGGGCTCGCCGGCGAAGGACTCGGTCGGGTCGCCCGCGTCCAAGCTGGCGGAATCGACGAGGTCGGTCGTGACGAAGGCCTGCGTGCCCGGATCGTAGCGGCCGGTGACGGACTTGACGTGGAAGTCCTCGGCGTCGGGCGCCGTGCTCTGCCACCGCGGGTGTCCGTCCGTCGAGCCCGCGTCCTGGCCCGTCGCCGACGTCCAGGCCGGCAGGCCGACCCGGTTGACGCCGTCGGTGAAGTAGAGCGGGCCGGTGGAGCTGTGGAATACGTTGTAGTTGAAGTTGACCTGGAAGCCGGACATCTGGACGGTATAAGTCGAAACGGCGGTGGCGGAGGAGGAGAAGATGTTGTTCTTGACGTGGAGCGTGCCCCCGACCGGGCTCACCGTGCGCAGGAGGTTCACCGTGCTCAGCCCGCCGTGGGTGATCACATGCACGTCGTTGTTGAGAACGGAGATGCCCGGGCTCGAGGTGTTCGTGAAGGACATGCCGTCGAAGTTGCCCGTCGTGAGCATGCCGGGCATATTGATGCGGTTGCGCGCGATGAGCAACGCGGCGCCGTTGCTGACGCGGATGCCCGTCTGGGTCATCCCCAGCATGCCGCCGGGGCTGCGATAGTAGATGGAGTTGTTGTAGAATGTGCCGCCCGTCGTCAGGCCGTCGACGAAGATGCCGCCGCCGTCGATGCTGCCCGGGCGAGGCAGGATGACGTTGGAGGAGACGATGACCTGCGCGCCCGCGCTCTGGAAGCGCGCGTGCAGGCCATAGGCGCGGGCGAAGATGGTGTTCGACGAGACGTTCAGGAGGCCGTTGTTGGCGCTGTCGAGGCAGACCCCGCTGTCCATGGACGTCACGCTGCTGCTCGACAGAGAGAAGCCGACGCCGCTCTCCGTGTAGACGGCGCACTGCGATCCCCCGGCCGGGGTCGTCGCCACCAGCACGCTCGCGAACACGGATGTGCCGTCGGCGCTCATGTTGTGGAGCGCGCGCAAGCCCTGGAGATACGAAGCCTCGATGCGCGTGCCGTTCGAGTCGTCCACCCTCAAGGCGCGGTCCTGACGGGCCGTGATGGTGGTGAGGACCACCGCGTTGCTGTTCGAGTTGTTCAAGAACTCCGCGGCGGGCATGACCGGGTTCGACACGTAGGACCCCGTGAAGGTGTTGCTGGAGGATTGGCTCAGGGCGAGCGCGGGAAAAGCGCTGCCGACGGATGCCGCTATCGTACTCCCGGAGAAGGAGTTGTGATTCGAGGCGGTCTCCAGCCGTACGATCCGCCCGCCGGCGACGTTGCCGAAGTAGGAGTGGTTGAAGGCGTTCGAGGAGGCGCCGCTCATGTACAGGGCCGACTGGTTCGAATGGGAGGACGCGACGGTGCTGAGGCTGACGACGTTCCAGTCGGCTCCCGTATCCAAGAAGATGCCGTCCGCGGCCGACGAGACCGCGTAGACGCCGCTGATGACGCTGGCCGAGGACGACTGGAGGTAGAGAGCGCTCCCGGCGCCGTTGAACGAGGAGAGCGAGATGGTGTTGTAGCTGGAGCCGCCCGTGAACTCCGCGGCGCGCCCCATGCCGTTGATCGCGGTGACGCGGTCAAGCGTGGTGCTCGAGGAGGCGACGAATCTCATCGCCGGCGCGGTGTTGCTGTTGGAGACGAACGTGCTGCGCGCGATGATGTTGCCGTTCGCCCCCCCCACCGCGTTCAGCGCGTAGAAGCCCGGGTTCTCGGCGTAGATGTCGGCGAAGTCGTTGAAGGAGGACGCGTCGAGGGTCAGCGCGACGGCCCCCGTGAGGGTCGTGACGGTGCTGTAGGAGACGTCGTTGAGGTCGGAGCCGCTCTGGAAGAACAGCGCCGTGCCGGAGTTCGCGTGGAAGCGGGAGCCGGTGATGACGTTGCTGTCCGAGTTCAGCACGTAGACCGCAGCGAACCCCGCGCTGCTGGTGAAGGTGCTTCCCGCGACCTGGTTGTAGTCCGAGCCGCCGGCCAGGCGCAGGGCCGTGCCGTTGACGTTGGAGGCGTACACCGCGGAGAACGTGTTGTAGTCGCTGCCGCTGGACTCGATGGACTCCGCCGTGCTGCCCGAGACCTGGAGGCCCGAGAACACGTTCATGCGCGACGAACTGATACGCAGGGCCGCGTAGCTGCCGGTGGCCGACACGGTGCTCAGGGCGACCTGGTTGTTGTCGGAGCCGGTGTTCAGCCACAGGGCGTGCCCATCGGCGGAGGTGATGTCGCTGCCCACGATCGAGTTGGAGCTGAAGCCCGCTATCTGGAACGCGACGCCGCCGACGGCGCCGCCCGTGACGGTGCTGAAGCTGACGATATTGTGATTTCCGCCCACGCGCACCGCCTCGCCCGCGCCGTTGTGCGCCCGGACAGACGTGAGGGTGTTGCTCGACGCGCCATCGAGGAATACTGCGTGCTGCGAGCCGCTGTTGTTGATGGCCGTGCTGAAGCGGACCGTCGACCGCTCCGCGGTCGAGTCCAGCCAGATGCCGTGCGTCACCCCGCTCATCACGACCGAGGAATGCGAGACCGTCGACCACGAGCTGATGCGGATGCCCGCGGCCGTGAAGAAGGGACCGCTCGCGCCCACGTTGACGGAGCTGATGGTCACCCAGCCAGAGGACGCGTGGATGCCGTACGGGATGCCAACGCCGGCCTGCACGTTTATGCCCGCGATGTTCACCGAGGCGTTCTGGATGAGGAAGCCGGCGGTGCTCCCGCCGGCCGTGAGGAGGGTCGGGCGGACGTCCGAGTCGCCCCGCTGCCGGATGGTGATGGAGGAGCCGTTGGTGGCGATGTTGGCGACGACGACGTTCTCAGGATAGACGTTCGCGTCCTCGATGACCACGCAGGCGTGGCCCGGCAGGGAGGGCGGCAGCGCGTTCACGCCCGCCTGGATGGTCGCGTAGAGCTGCCCGGCCCCCACGTTGCGCGTCACCGCGCAGCCCGGGAACGGCTGGCCGGTCTTCGAGGCCTCGCTCGTGTCGCCGTAGGAGCCCTGGTTCACCTTCGCGCCGAACGGGTGCGGCTCGTTCGTGGGCGCGGCGTCGCCGGCATCGATGGTCGGCGACGCGTCGGCATCCAGCACGAAGCCCGGCACCGTCGGGTCGTAGCGGCCGACGATGGAATGCGGGTGGAAGTCCTCCGTCCCGGGCTTGACGCTGTGCCACAGCGGGTTGCCCGAGATGGACTGCGCGTCCTGGCCCGAAGCCGTGTTCCACGCGGACAGGCCCTGCCGGTTGAACGCCAGCCACTGGAAGGTCAGGACGGAGTTGGAGGAGTGGTAGTCGTTGTAGTCCGCCGAGAAGCCGGTCTCGCTGCCCGTCTCGACGAAGACCATCGCGGTCGTCGCGGACACGGAGAAGGAGGAGGAGAAGATGTTGTTGCGCAGAGAGACGTTGGCGGAGGCGTTCCCCACCCTCAGGCCGTACGCGGAGCCGCTGTTCACGGTGACCGAGGAGTGCACGTCGTTGTAGCGTATCGTCGTGCCCACCGAGCCGCGCAGGCGGATGCCCGCGTAATGGTTGCCGGAGCCGCCGCTGTCCAGAGCGCCGGGCATGTTGATGCGGTTGCGCTCGAACGTGACGGCGTTGGAAAAGCGGATCTCGACGCCCTGGGCGCTGCCGCTCCCGCCCGTCGGCACGCCCAAGGAGCGGTAGTAGACGGCGTTGTTGCGGAGCTGTCCGCCGTTGTGGAGGCCGTTGAGCAGGATGCCGTAGGTGTGCTGGCCCGTCAGAGCGCGCGGCAGGACGGTGTTCGAGGCCATCCAGAGCTGATACGGCGTGGTCCCGTAAGCCTCGATGTTCGCGCCGGCGAACTGGCCCTCGATGGTGTTGGTCGACAGGTCCGTCATGCCCTTGTTGGCGACGAGCATGAGCGCCGTGCCCTCGACCGCCCGCAGGATGGAGGACGAGACCGTCAGGTTCATGGCGGTCTGGCTCGAGGCCAGGGCCGCCGCCGAGACGCGCGTCGAGATGAGCACCGAGCCGCCGATGAACGTGTCGCTGGAGCCGGTGATGACGACGGCCGACGAGCCCTGCACGTAGCTGTCCACGATCCAGGTGTCGGCGGCCTGCTGGAGGCGGATCGCGGGGTGGCCCGGAAGACCCAAGACCGAGGCCGTGATGGTGCTTCGCGCGATGACGGTGCGGCTCGCTCCGATGTTCACCAGCACGCCCATGCCCCCGGGGTTATAGACGAAGGAATCGGACAGCGTGTTCGAGGCGCCGGCGACGTGGAAGGTGGGGACGCCGCCGGCCGTCTGCATATACAAGGTGCTCTGGGCGACGGTATTGGCGAAGGCTCCGCCCTGGATCCTCACCGCGTCGCCGACGCCCCGGTTCTGGACGTAGCCGTTCGTGAACAGGTTCATGTGCGTGGCCGCGCCCTCCATGTTCACCGTCGCGCTGGCGGCGCTGAGGCTGACCGCGGTGCTGAAGCTGACGACGTTGTTGTGCGCGTTGGTGTTCAGCATGAGACCGTGGGTGTAGCCCGAGAAGAAGCTCGTCGTGATCGTGCCGGAGGAGGCGTCGTCCATCAGGAGGCCCGCGAGGCCTCCGCTGAACGAGCTCAGCGACACCTGGTTGAAATGAGACACGGCGCTCATCTGCATTCCGATGCCGCTGAACGCGTTCGTGCCGACGAAGACGCTGCCCGTGAAGACGTTCGTCGAGCTGTTGCTGAGGAAGATGCCGCCGCTTCCTCCCACGAAAGTGCTCCGCTCCACCGCAGCGAACTGCGTGTCGCTGAGATTGACGGCGACGGAGTTTATGTTCTGGAAATAGGAATCGCTCAGCGTCAGATTCGAGTTGCCCTCGTTGGCCAGGGCGTTTTGCGACCCGCTGTCGGCGGTCGCGGTGCTGCCTTCGATGCGAGTGAACGGCGCCCCGCCCATCAGATGGATGGCGCCGGCGGCGAAGGGGCTGATGATGAAGCTGCCCGAGATGCGGTTCTCGGCCGAGGCGACGATGCGCAGGGCGCGCGAGTTGAAAGCGGAGTTGAAGGCGACGATGCGCGAGTACTCGATGAGGTTGTTGTTGGAGCCGTACGCCAGGTAGACCGTGGGGACGCCGGCGTTGGCCGTGAACGTCGAGTGGCTGATGGTGTTGGTGGAGGCGGAGTGCATCTGCAGCGTGTTGCTGCTCCCGCCGACGGCCGAGACGTCCTCGATCCGGTTGAGGCTGCCGCTGACCAGGCGGATGACGGGCCCGCTCAAGTTCTGCACGGTGGAGCCCGTCATGACGTTGCCGCTGGCGGCGCTGACCGAGTAGGCGGGGCTCACGGCGTTATCCACGGTCAGCGTCCCGTACTCGAAGCGGTTGTGGTCCGCCCCGCCGCTGATGGCCACGCCGGCGCCCGTGCCGGCCAGATTCAGCACCCGGCTGCCGGAGACGGTGTTGCTGTCGGAAGCGATGACGGAGATGACGGGGAAGCCGCTGGAGCTCGTCACCGTGCTCTGCGAGATGAGGTTGAAATCGGCACCGCCGGAGAAGCGGACCGCCTCCCGGAACTGGTTCGAGACGTAGCTCTGGCTCACGGTGTTCGAATCCGTGCCGGTGAAATCCAGGGCGTAGCCGCCGAGCGCTCCGACGCTCACCGAGCTCTGCGTGATGGTGTTGCTGTTGGAGCCCGTGACAAACGTGACGGCATGACCCTGCATCGCCGAGATGCGGGTGCCCGTCACCGTATTAAGGATGGAGGTGTTGCCGTACTCCACGCCATGGTGGGTCGACAGGACGCCGCCGGCCGCGATCGTACTCTGGGCGATGCCGCCGTAGTCCACGTCGTTGAAGCGGGCCGCTCCGCCGGCCGGATTCTGGATGACGACCGACGTCATGGACTGCATGTCGGAGTTGGTCATGTGCACGCCGTAATGCCCGTCGAGGGTGCCCGACATGGTGCTGAGACTGATGGCGCCCACGTCGGAATCCGCGATGCGCGCGGCGGTGCCCGAGCTGTTGACGATGAACCCGTTCGTCACCGTCGCGGAGTCGACGCTGTTGAAGAAAAGGCCGTATTCCGTGGCGAACGATCCGACGATGAAACGGGCGTCGTTGACGGTCACATGATCGCTGAACTCGCTCCAGACGCCGTGCGCGCCGTAGACCGTGACCGTCGCGTTGTCGATGCGGCTCCAAGAGACCACCCGGATGCCCGCCTCGGTGACGCCGGAGATGCCGTTCGTGGACACGCTGATGCTGCTGATGTTGACGTAGGCCGAGGACGCGTAGATGCCGTAGGAGATGTCGTTGAGGGTCAAGATGTCGAAGCCCGAGACGTTGACGGACGCGTTGCTGATGCGGAACGCCGCGGTGGAGCTCGCGGGCGGACGGATGCTCGGGCGAGGCCCGGAGTCCGCGCGGGGCCGGATGGTGATGGAGGCCCCGTTCATCGTGAAGCCGTCCACGTTGACCTGCTCGCCGAAGGGTCCCACGCTCTCGACGATTACGCAGGAGTGGCCCGGCAGGGAGAGCGGCAGCGAGTTCACGGCGCTCTGGATGGTGGCGAACGGGAAGCCGCCGCCGACGCGGCGCGTCACCGAGCAGCCGGGGAAGTGCTCCGGCCAGTCGACCACGCCGTTGGGGTCGTTCTCGTACGTCGGGCCCGTGCGCATGCCGTTGTCGGCGCGCATGGTGATGCGCCCGCCGACGATGTTCGGGGCGGCCACGTTGATGAGGATGCTGGAGTCGCCGAAGTCCGCCAGCGTGATGGTGGACACGGGAGAACCCGCCAGGAAATGGATGCCCGTCGCGTTGGTGTTCATGCCGCGGAACGTCAGCGACGAGAGGAACAGGTCGAAGCCGGCGCCTCCCCCCTGCGTGCCGGCGCGCACGCCCGTGTCCGCGCTCATCACCGTGTTCGTCGTGATGCTGAAGAAGCCGCGCGAGCCGGTCTGGAGGTCCAGGCCCACGCTGCGGCCGCGCAAAGTCGAGGAGGTCACGGAGAGGTTCACCGAGACGTTCCGCACGGTCAGGGCGGCGCCCGCCGGGTCGACGGCCGCCATCATCGTGTTGCCGATGACGGTGCCGGTCGAGCCGCTGACGACGGCGGCCGTGGAGCCCTGGACGTAAGAGTCGACGACGGTGTTGCTCGCCGCGTTCAAGACGTAGAGGCCGAAGTCGCCCGCCGAGCTCGTGGTCATCGTGCTCTTGAGGACGACGTTGAAGCGGGCGTCCTGACCGAGGGTGAGGCCGTGGCCGGGGGAGCCGCGCATGACGGAGCCCGATACCGTGTTGTACTGGGAGTTCAGGATATACAGCGCGCGCTGCCCGGCGGCGCCGCCGATCATGGTGCTCTGCGCGACCGCGTTGTAGTTCGAGAGCGCGGTGAACTGCAGTCCCGTGCCGGCGACGTTGGTGATGAGACTGGAGCTGAACGTGTTGGAAGACGAGGCGCCTGTGACCAGCACGGCGGGATTGGCCGGGCTGTTGGCCGCGATGGTCGACCCGCTGATCGTCGCATACAAGGCGGCGTTGAGGATCAAGGGCCCGCCGCCGTCCACCTGCTCCAGGTAGGAGTTCGCCACCGTGACGCTCGAGGAGCCGTTGATGAAGAGGGCCTGGGTTCCCGAGCCGTCGGAGATGATGGTGCTGAAGCGGATGGAGTTGAGGTCGGAGGCGCCTTCGATGGTCGCCGCGTCGCCCGACTCGTTCAAGATGACGGAATGGGTCAAGGTGTTGCTGGCCGAAGCGTTCACGTAGTAGGTCGGCCAGTCGGTGTTGTTGCTGCTGGCGGTGCTGCGGGTGATGTAGTTGTCATGGGAGCCATCGTAGATCCCGATGGCGAGGCCGGAG
>CAZTZW010000010.1:9242-20876 GCA_964618085.1 uncultured Elusimicrobia bacterium | reverse complement strand
TCAGCAGGATGTCGAGGTCGTGGATCATCAGGTCGAGCACCACGCCGATGTGGGCCATGCGCGGGTCGTAGGGGCCGAGGCGCTCGACGGTGATGTAGCGCGGGTCGCGGATGTGCTGGACGGCCTCGAGCACGGCGGGGTTGAAGCGCTCGATGTGGCCGACCTGGAGGACGAGGCCCTTCTCCTGGGAGAGGCCGAGGAGCTCCTTGGCCTCCTCGACGGAGGACGCCAGCGGCTTCTCGATGAGGCAGTGCGCGCCCGACTCGAGCACGGCCTTGCCCACCTCGTAGTGCAGCGGCGTGGGGACGGCCACGACCACCGCGTCCACGCGGCCGAGCACGTCCTTGTAGTCGCGCACCGCGACCGTGTTGGCCTGCCACGCGGCGAGCTGGGCGCGCCAGACGTTGGTGTCGCAGACGCCCACGAGCTCGACGTCCGGGTTCTTGGAGAACGCCTTGGCGTGGTAGCCGCCCATCTTGCCGGCGCCGACGACGGCGACGCGGATCTTCGACTGGGTCATCACGGTCCCTCCGGGGGAAAGCCCGCGACGGCGAGGCCGGCGGAGGCGGCGTCCGCGGCGAAGCGCTCGCGGTCGAAGATGAGGCTGGAGCCGGCCTCGAGGGCGAGCGCCTTGACCCCGCACTCCTTGAAGACGGGGATCGAGTCCAGGCCCACGACGGGCAGGTCGAAGCGGAAATCCTGGCGCGGCTTGGCGACCTTCACCACGACGAGCGCGGGCTCGCGGCCCTGGGAGCGCGCGAGCTCGGCGGCGCGGCGCACGCAGGCGTCGGTGCCCTCCATGCCTTCGACGGCGACGACGGCGCCGTCCTGCGCGGCCACGGTCTGGCCGATGTCGAAGCCGGCCACGGCCTTGGCGGCCTTCCAGCCGAGCGCGGCGTCGGCGAGCTGTTCGGCGGACAGTCCCTTCTTCGTCACGGGACCCGCGGGCGCGAGCAGGTGCTCGAGGTAGGCCGCCGAGGAGATGAACTCGAGGCCGTCCTTCTCGAACTCGGCGACCACGGCCCGCAGGATGGTGTCCGTGCGCTTGTCCTTCAGGCCCATGAGCACCTTGGCCGCGCGCCAGTCCGGCATGACGCCGCCGAACACCGACACGTGCTGGACCTTGCCGGCCATGACGACCTTCTTGACGCCGGCGTCCTTCAGGATCTTGATGGGCGCGTCGATCTGTCCCAGCTTGAACCAGTGCAGCCCGCCCGCCGTCTTCTCGAGCGCCTCGTCGGTGACGCCCGGGATGCCGAGGGCGACGACCGGTACGCCGCGGCGCTTCGCCTCCTCGGCGACGAGGAGCGGGAAGCGGCCGGAGCCGGCGACGAGTCCTAGCGGCTCGGCCATCAGGTCCTTAAGCCGCCTCTTCCAGCTCGGTCGCGCCGACGGCGGGGCGCATGACGCCGCGCTTGCCGGCGGACTCGATGAAGTCGATCCATTCCTGCACGACCGGGGCCGGGGAGCCGGCCTTGAGCTGGGCCAACGCTTCGGCCTGGGGCAGGCCGGAGAGGAACAGGAGCTTGTAGGCCTCCTTGAGCGCGGCGCGGGCTTCGGGAGGCACGCCGGCGCGCTTGAGGCCGAGCATGTTGATGCCGCGCATGACGGCGCGGTCGCCTTGGGTGTTGGCGAAGGGCAGGACGTCCTGGCCGTTCATCGAGCCGCCGCCGAGCATGGCCAGGCGGCCGATGCGCGCGAACTGGTGGATGGCGCAGGCGCCGCCGAGCACCGCCATGTCCCCGACGTGGACGTGGCCGGCGAGGAGGACGGCGTTGACGACGATGACGCCGTTGCCGACGCGGCAGTCGTGCGCGACGTGGGAGCAGGCCATGAACAGGCAGTTGGAGCCGATGCGGGTGACGCCGCCGCCCTGGGCGGTGCCGCGGTTGAGGGTGACGCACTCCCGCACGACGTTCTTGTCGCCCATGACGAGCTTGGTCTTCTCGCCGGCGTACTTGAGGTCCTGCGGCGGGGTGCCGACGTAGCAGCCGGGGTGGAAGACGTTGTCGGCGCCGACCTCGGCGTACTCGACGACCGTGTGCGCGCCGACCTTGGTGCGCGCGCCGATGACCGTGTCGGGTCCGATGACGGCGTAGGGGCCGATGTCGGCCGTGGGGTCGATCTTCGCGGTCTTGTCGACGACCGCCGTGGGGTGGATGGGCATGGTCTTACTTGGCCTTGTCCACGAGGGCGAAGGTCATGTTGGCTTCGGCGGCCAGCTTGCCTTCGACGTAGGCCTCACCGCGGAACTTGCCGGCGCGGCCCAGGCGGAGGATCTCGATGTTCATCTTGAGCACGCAGCCCGGGAGGACGGGGGCGCGGAACTTGGCCTCGTCGATACCCATGAAGAAGGCGATCTTGCCCTCGACGCCGCCCTTGGACAGGAGCATCGCGCACGCGGTCTGCGCCATGGCCTCGACGATGAGCACGCCGGGCATCACGGGCTGGCCGGGGAAGTGGCCTTCGAAGAAGTGCTCGTTGACGGTCACCATCTTGGTCCCCACGCACAGCTTGTCCTCCTCGATGACGTCGATCTTGTCGACGAGCAGGAAGGGGTAGCGGTGCGGGATGGCCTTCTTGACGCCCATGCAGTCCAGCGAGCGTACGGGGGCGCGGTTGAAGTCGGGGGGGACGGGGGTCGTGGCGGTCTCGGCGGTCACGATCTTTGGCCTCCAGGGCGGGGGGGGGGGTGCGCGGGGTCCTCGCGGCGGCGTCGAGCAGCTTGGCGAACTCGACGTTGTGCGCGTGGCCGAGGCGCTCGGCCTCGATGCGCATCTTGAACAAGGGGCGCCCGATGAGAGTCAGATCGCCGATGAGGTCGAGGGTTTTGTGACGAACGAACTCATCGGGATAGCGCAGGCCCTCGGCGTTGGTATGGAACTTGTCCTTGCCGACGACGATGGCGTTCTCGAGCGTGCCGCCCTGGGCGAGACCCTGGGACTTGAGATACTGCACCTCATGCTCGAAGCAGAAGGTGCGCGCGCGCGCGACCTCGGCCAGGTAGCTCTCGCGGTCCACGGTCATGGGCAGGGTCATCTTGGGCATGAGCGGGTGGTCGTGGATGAGCGTGGCGACGATCTCGAACTTGTCGGAGGGGACCGCGCGGTACTTGGCGCCGTCCTTGGCCGTATAGGTGACCTCGTTGGGCAGGTGGAGCCAGCGCTTGGGCGCGTCGAGCTCCTGGGAGCCGGCGCGCAGCAGCGCCTCGACGAAGGGGAGGGCCGAGCCGTCCATGATGGGCGGCTCGTTGGCGGTGACGAGGATGTCGACGTTGTCGATGCCCAGCCCCGTGAGGGCGGACAGCACGTGCTCGACGGTGTGGACCTTGGCCTCGCCGAGGCCGAGGTTGGTGCCGCGCACCGTGGTGACCACGAAGGCCAGCCGCGCCGGGATCATCGGGCAGCCGGGCAGGTCCTCGCGGAAGAAGCGGATGCCGGCGTTGGCGGGCGCGGGGCGGAAGCGCATGCGCGACGAGTTGCCGGTGTGCAGGCCGACGCCTTCGAGGGAGACTTCCGTGCGGATCGTGGTCTGGCGGGGGTTCTGATCTTGTTTCATAGAGGAGTTCCTCCGAGCTTCTTCTCGAGCTCTTTGAGTTTTTCGAACAGCTCCGGCAGGCGGCCGTACAGCGCCTGGAGCTTGAACGCCTCGCGGTGCGGGCGTCCGGGCGAGCCGAACAGGACGGTCTTGGGCGGGACGTCGCTCATGACGCCCGTCTGGGCGGTGACGACGGCGCCGTCGCCGATCTTCAGGTGGCCGGCCACTCCGGCCTGGCCGGCGAGGATGACGTTGTTGCCGACGACGGTGGAGCCCGCCACGCCGGTCTGGGAGACGAGCACGCTGTCGCGGCCGACCTTCACGTTGTGGCCGAGCTGGACGAGGTTGTCGATGTGGGTGCCGCTCTTGACGAGGGTGGAGCCCACGGCGCCGCGGTCGATGGTCGTGTTGGCGCCGATCTCGCAGCGGTCCTCGATGACGACGTTGCCGATCTGGGGGATCTTGGTGTGCTTGCCGGTCTTCTTGTCGGTGAGGAAGCCGAACCCGTCGGAGCCGATGACCGCGCCGGGGTGGATGATGACGCCGTCTCCCACCACGCAGTCGTCGCGCAGGACGACGCGCGGGTAGAAGAGGCAGTCCTTGCCGACCTTGGCGCCCGGCCCGACGTAGACCTGCGGCATCAGCACGGTGCCCGCGCCGATCTCCGCGCCGGCCTCGATCACGGTGAAATCGCCCACGTGCACGCCGTCGCCGAGCTTGGCCGTGGGGTGGACGGAGGCCTTCGGGCTCACGCCCGCGGGACGCGGCGTCCTGTTGGCGGCGTCGATGAGGTTGACCAGGGCCGCGTAGCCGCCGCGCGGCTCCGGCGTGACGACGCGGGCCTTGGCCGCGCAGGGCATGTCGGCGCAGTCCGGGGGCACGAAGAGCAGTCCGGCGGGGGCGGTCTTGGCGAGGTCCCCGTACTTGCGGTTCTCGAGGAAGGCGGCGTCGGCGGGCGTCGCGTCGGCCAGGTCGGCGACCCCGGTGACGCGATGGGACGCGTCGCCCAGGACCGCGCCGCCGGTGAGGGCGGCGACCTCGGCGGCCGTCAGCGGCTGGGGCAGGGTCTTCATTACTGCTTGGGCCCCCGCAGGTGCGCCAGCACGCGGTCGGTGAGGTCCACGGCCGGGTGCCCGTAGAGGATGGCGGATTTGTCCACGACGACGCTCACGCCGTCGCGGCGCGCGACCTCGCTGACGGCGCGATAGAGGCGCGCGAGCACCTGGTCGGTGCGGCGGCTCTCGGCGTCGAGCAGGTTGCGCTCGGCGGAGGTCTGCTCGCGCTCCAGGGCGGTCTCGAGCGGGCCTATCTCCGCCTGGCGGGCGGCGAGCAGGCCGTCGATCTCGATGAGGCGCGCGACCCCGGGGTCGACGGCGGGGGGCGCCGCCGGAGCGGGAGCGGGCGCGGCGACGGGCTCGGGGACCGGCTCGGGAGCGGGGGCCGGGGCGGGCGCGGGCTCCGCGGCCACGGGAGCGAGCTCCTGGCCGGTGGTGACGCCGGGCAGGTTGATGGCCAGCGGCGGCTCGGCTGTGACGGAGACGGCCGCCGAGGTCGACAGGGGCATGTCGAATCCGGGCAGAGAGAGGACCTTGGGCGCGGGCTTCGCCGCGAGCGGCGCGGGGGCGGCGTTGGGCGCGGGCGGGGCGGCGGTGAGGGCCGTGGGCGTCTGGACCTTCGGAGGCTCGGCTTTGAGGACTTCGGCCTTCTTGGGGGGCTCGGGCTTGACGGGCTCCGGCTTCGCGGGCGCCGGCGGCGCGGCGGGAGCCGTCGGCGTCGAGAGGACGATGGTCTGCCGCTCGGCCTTGAGGGCCTCCACTTCCTGGCGCAGGCGCACGAGGGAGGCGCGGCGGGAGTTGACCTCTTCCTCGGCCTGGCGCACGAGCTCCTCGAAGTTCTCCTTGGCCCGCTGGGCGTCGGGGGCCCCGGCGAAGAGCCGGTTCATGTCCACGTAGCCGACGCTGCCGCGCTCGGCGCGGTTCTCCTCGAGCGAAAGCTCGAGGGCGGAGGCGGGGGCGGCCAGGGCCAGCAGCACGACGAGGGTTCTCATCATCAGAAGAGGGGTCCTAGTCCGAAGTTGATTTGATAGAGGCGTTCGCCGGTGCGGTGGTTGAGGCCGTAGCCGTAGTCGAGGCGGATGGGGAAGGCGGGGGTGACGAAGCGCAGGCCGAAGCCGACGTCCGACTTCAGGTCGCGCTCGCCGGAGCCGATGCGGCCGGAGATGTCCTTGACGCGGTCCCAGGAGCCGCCGATGTCGCCGAAGAAGACGAGCTTCACGATGGTCTTGCGGCGCTCGCGCGCCAGCGGGAAGCCGAACTCGAGGTTGGCCACGTCGTAGAACTTGCCGCCTTGGCGGTAGCCGGCCTCGCCCGAGGGCGAGTAGCCGCGCAGGGAGTCCTGGCCGCCGATGAAGTGGCGGTCCTGGACCGGCACCTGCTTGGTCTTGTTGAACTGGGTGACGTAGGCGCCGCGGTTGTAGAAAGAGAGGACGAAGGGCCAGTCCTCGACGGTGAACAAGGTCCAGTGGTACTGGTTGGCGAAGAAGGGCTTGAAGAGGTGGATGTCGCCCTGGAAAGGCCCGCCGGCGATGTTGGCGCCGATGGAATGCCGGGTGCCGCGCGAGGGGTCCCAGATGCTGTCGCGGGTGTCGCGCGCGAGCTCCGCGCCGAACACGGACTGGATGCTGGTGCCTTCGGAAAGGGTGCCCAGGAACGGCTGCTCGATGTTCTGGATGGTGATGCGCGACAGGGAGTAGGAGAAGTTGAGGTGGTACTTGTCCTCGCTGAAGCGCGGGCCGACGCGGATGGTGCCGCCGGTGCGCTTCTCCACGTAGGCCGACAGCGAGGTGTCGAAGGGGCTCACGCGGCGGGTGTTGAAGGCGTCGACGCCGAGGCTCACCGGCTTGCCCGCGACCCAGGGCGTCGTCCAGCTCGCCGAGTAGTCCTGCACGCGGCGGCCGAAGGACCACTGCAGGGAGGCTTTCTGCGCGCGGCCGAAGAGGTTGAGATGTTGGAGAGAGAGCGTTCCGATCAGCCCGTCGATGGAGGAGTAGGCCGCGCCCGCGGTCAGCACGCCCGGCTTGCCCTCCTGCACGTCGAAGGTCAGGTCCACCTTGTCGTCCGAGGCCGGCTGGAGGTCGAACTCGACCTCGTCGATGAAGCCGAGGTTCATGATGCGCTCGCGGCTCTTGCGCACGCGGGAGGCGGAGAACGGGTCGCCGGGCTTGATGACGACCTCGCGGGCGAGCACGTAGGTTTTCGTGGCCTTGTTGCCCTCGACGTCGACGTGCCGCACGTAGGAGATGTGCCCCTCGATGATGTCGAAGCGCACGTCCATCCGGTCGGTCTCCGGGTTGTGCGTCTTCACCGGCGTCACGCGCATGTGCAGGCGCCCGGTGTCGGCGTAGAGCTCCTGGATGGCGCGGACGGTGAAGTCGAACTTCTCCTGGTTGAAGATCTTCCCTTCCCGGTAGTCGAGCGTCTTGTACAGCGCGGAGGAGACGACGACCAGGTTGCCGGAGAAGGTGGTCTTGCCGAAGCGGTAGGAGCGGCCCTCGAGTACGCCCAGGCCGATGGAGATCTTGGTCTTGTCGGGGCTCATCGCCACGACGGGGGTGGAGAGGCGGACGTCGAGATAGCCGTTGTTCTTGTAGTGGGACTCGATCTTGCCGAGGTCGGCCTCGAGCTCCTTCTCCACGAAGACCTTCTTGCGGCGGTTGGTCATCATCTTGAGCAGCTTCTTGGGCTTGAAGGCGGTCACGCCGCCGATCTCGACGATCTGGATGCGCGACTTGGGGCCTTCGGCGATCTTATAGACGACCTCGACCTTGGCGGTCTCGGTGTCCGTGCGCACCTCGGTGTCGACCGTCGCGTCGAGGAAGCCCTTCTCGCGGTATTTGAGGGAGATCTTGGCGCGGTCCTCCTCGAGCTTGAAGCGGTCGAGCGGGTCTCGCGACTTCAGGGCCATCTGGTCGAGGAGGAAGCCCTTGGAGAGCTTCTTGTTGCCCTCGAAGATGAACTTCTTGATGACGGGCTTCTCCTTGACCGTGAAAGTGAGCAGCACCTGGCGCGAGGCGCCGGCGGTCTTGGCGAAGTGCTCGGGGACCGGCTTGTCGAGCAGGGTGACCTCGGCGCCCACGCGCTCGAACTGGCCAAGGCCCAGCAGGGACTGGATGTCCCGGTCGAGGTCGGGACGGTCGTAGAGGTCGCCTTTGCGCGCTTTGACCTGAGCCCGGATGACGGAGAATTTCACGTTCTTGAGCCCGTCGGCCTTGATGTCGCCGATGACCCACGGGCTGGGGACGACTCCCGAGGGCGCCGGCTCGGGGGGAGGGGTGGGCCAGGTGCCGGTGGACAGCCCGGGCAGGACGGCCTGTCCCGTGGCCGCGCCGGCGAGGGTGCTCGAGGACGGCTCCGGGGCGTCGGCGGGGGCGGAGGAGACCGAGACCTCGGCGGCGGCCGGGGCGGCCGACGACGAAGCCACCCCGGAGGGGGTGGTCGCAGACGAGGCCTCTTGGGCCGAGGACGAAGACGACAGCGCCGCCGCCAGAAGGGCGCTCATGAGGAGCGATTTCACCGGAAAGGCGAGTATACAAAATACCCCCCGGGAGGGGGTGTAGGCGAAAAGACCCCCCACTCATTCCTTATAAGTACTACAGGCAGGGCGGGAGACGCGGTCAGGGCACGCGGAAGCGGGCCGTCATGCTGGCGACGTCGACCTCGAACTCGCCGGGCTCCACGAAGCGCTTGCCGTCGGCGCCCACCATGGAGAGCTCATCGAAGCCCAGCTCGAAGCGCACGGCCGCGGAGGCCCCGGGCTCGAGGTCCACTCGCTTCCAGCCGCGCAGCTGGCGCACCGGCCGGGAGAAGGAGCCGTACAGGTCGGTGACGTAGACCTCGGCGACGTGCTCGGAGGCGGCCGGGCCCTCGTTGGTCACGGTCGCGATGACGGCCGCCTTGCCGCCCTTGCCGGCACCGGGCTCGAGCGTCAGGCCGGAGTAGCGGAAGCGTGCGTAGGACAGGCCGTGCCCGAAGGGCCACAGCGGCTTGTAGACGTTTCCGCCCTGGGCTTCGAGAGGCTTATGGTCGTAGAGCACCAGGTCGTTGGGCGCGCGAGGGTAGGAGAACGGCAGGCGGCCCGAGGGGGAGTAGTCGCCGTGCAGGAGCTCGGCGGCGGCCTGGGCGCCCTTGGGGCCGGGCAGGCCGAGGAACACCACGGCCTTGGCCTTCTCCGCGGCCGGAGTGACGATGCGCGGGCGGCCCTCGGCGAGCAGGATGACGACGGGCTTGCCGGACTTGGCCGCGGCCTCGGCCAAGGCGAGCTGGTCGGCGGGCAAGGTCAGGTCGTCGATGTTGCCGGGCGTCTCGGTATAGGCCTTCTCGCCGAGGACCAGCACCACGGCGTCGGCGGACGCGGAGAAATCCTTGCCGGAGACGAAGGAGACGTTCTTGGCGCCGAAGCGCGCGGCCAGCGCGTCGTAGAGGGTCGGCCACGAGGACGGGTACTGCGTCTCGTCGTCGCTCTGCCAGCCCAGGGTCCAGGCGCCGTTGAGGACCTGGCGCAGGCGGGCGAGCTCGCCTCCGACGAGGATGCGCGTCCCGGTCTTGAAGGGCAGCAGGCCGCCGTCGTTCTTCAGAAGGACCAAAGAGCGCCGGGCGGCGAGGAGGCTGTCGTCCCAGGCCGCGGCCGCGCCCACGGCCCCGGGCGCGGGAGGCAGGGAAGCTTCGAAGAGGCCCAGCCGGGCTTTGACGCGCAGGATGCGGCGCACGGCGTCGTCGACCCGGCTCTGCGGCAGCTTGCCGGCGCGCACGTTGGCGACGACGCGCGGGGCGAAATCGAGGTTCTCGGGCACCATGCTCATGTCCACGCCCGCCCAGACGGCGAGGCGCACCGCCTCCTCCGGAGTCTCGGCCACGCGGTCGCGCTCGTAGAGGCGCTTGACGTCCTCCCAGTCGGATACGACCAGGCCCTCGAAGCCGAGCTCGTCCTTGAGAATCTCCGTCAGCAGGCGGCGGTTGGCGTGTCCGGGCGTTCCCGAGATCTCCGCGGAGTTGACCATGACGGTGAGCGCGCCGGCCTTGACCGCGTCGGCGAAGGGCGGCAGGTAGACCTCGCGCAGGGTGCGCTCGTCGAGGATGGCGGGCGTGCGGTCCTTGCCGGTGCCGGAGGCGGAGTAGCCGACGTAGTGCTTCATGCAGGCCGCGACCCGGTCGGGGCTCGCGGGGTCGGCGCCCTGCAGGCCCTCCACGTACGCGGCGCCGAGGCGCGAGACCAGGTAGGGCTCCTCGCCGAAGGTCTCCCAGAAGCGCGGCCACGCCGGGTGGCGGCCGACGTCGAGCACCGGGAAGAAGTTCCAGGGGATGCCCGCGGCGCGCGTCTCGTAGGCTGTGACCTCTCCCGCGCGGCGGGCCAGCGACTCGTCGCGCGAGGCGCCCATGGACAGGGCCTGGGGGAAGAGGACCGCGTCGCGCACGTACGTCGCCCCGTGGATGGAGTCGATGCCGTAGAGCACGGGCACTTTCAAGCGGGTCCTGGCCGCGATGTCCTGCACGCGCGCGATGATGCGCCGCCACTGCTCGACGGTGTAGGCCTTGTTCTCGGCCACGTTCAGGATGGAGCCGGTATGGTGCTTGACGATGGAGTCCTCGATCTTGGCCCAGTCGAGCGCCTCCACGGGGTCGGCGAAGGTCCCTTTCTTGATGTAGAAGCTCAGCGAGAGCTGGGTCATCTGCCCGGCCTTCTCCTCGAGCGTCATGGCCTTGAGTAGGCGCTCGACCTCCCGCTCGCGCGCGGCGGAGAGCGGGGGCAGCGCGGCCGAGGCCAGGGACGGCAGGAGGCACAGCACGGCGAGGAGGGAGGTCGTCATAGGGCAGGATTATAGTGAACGACGGCCCCCTTGACTACATCGGAGGGGGGGCCCTACACTACGGCGGCATGCCCGCTTTATCGGTCCTGTGGCTGTTCTCCGGTCTCGCCGCGGCGCAAGACGTCCTTCGGGTGACGCTGCCGGATGGCGCGGAGCCGTCGGCGCCCTGGGAATCCTCCGCGCGCTGCGAGGCGTCCACATCGGCCGCGGTCGTCGTCATCGACCCGGCCGCCGCCGGCCAGCCCATCGACGGCTTCGGCGCGTCCATGACCGAGTCCTCGGCGCTGGTGCTGGAGTCCCTGCCCTCGGCGCGCCGCCGCGAGGCGCTGGACGCCTTGTTCGGGGAGCGGGGCGCGGCGTTCGACATGGTGCGCGTTCCGGTCGGGGCGAGCGACTTCTCGACGGGGGACTACTCCTGCGACGACCCGCCCGCCGGCGAGACCGACGCGCGGCTGCGCCATTTCTCCTTCGAACGCTGCATGCGGAACGTCCTGCCCTACCTGCGCGCCGCCCGCGGGATCAACCCGCGCGTGAGGTTCATGGCGTCGCCTTGGAGCGCCCCGGCGTGGATGAAGTCGAGTGGGACGATGCGCAACGGCTCCCTTGAGCCCGAGTGGTACGACGCCTACGCGCGGTACCTCGTGCGTTTCGCCTCCGAGTCGGCGCGCGCCGGCGCGCCGCTGTCGTATCTTACCGTCGTCAACGAGCCGGGCTACGGCACCGACGGCTACCCGTCGATGGTCATGACCTCCACGGAGCAGGCGCGCTTCATCGGGAAGCACCTCGGCCCGGGGCTCGCGGCGGCGGGCCTCTCGGACGTGAAGATCCTGGCCTTCGACCACAATTGGAGCAGCGCGTCCTATCCCGCGCAGGTGCTCTCGGACCGCACGGCGCGGCGCTACACCGCGGGCAGCGCGTTCCATTGCTACGAGGGTTCGCCCGACATGATGGCGCCCCTGGCCAAGGCGCATCCGGACAAGGAGATCCATTTCACGGAGTGCTCGGCGGGCGTCTGGAGCGGGCCGTTCGCCGGGGCCTTCGGCTGGGCCGTCCGCAACCTGGTCATCGGCAACCTGCGTCACGGGGCGCGCAGCGTCCAGCTCTGGAACCTCGCCCTCGACGACGCCTGGGGTCCCACCAACAACGGCTGCCTCGAGTGCCGCGGCGTCATCACCGTGCTCCGCTCCTCGGGGACCTTCACGCTCTCGCCGGAGTATCACGCCCTGGTCCACGCG
>CAZTZW010000010.1:0-9232 GCA_964618085.1 uncultured Elusimicrobia bacterium | reverse complement strand
GGGAAGCGCTTGATGACCCGGTCGAACCCCTTCTCGGGGACGTAGACCCGCTCGCCGGTTCAGCACGCCCGTCGCCCGGCGGGGCGGGGGCCGCCGCGGGCCCCGCGACGCGTCGGCTCCGAGACGGCCGCCGGTTCGCCGGAGGGCCTGGAGCACGTGGCCTTCGCGGGTCCCGACGGGCGGCTCGGGCTCGTGGCGTTCAACGCCTCGCCGCGCGAGCTGGAGGTTCAGGCGCGCTACCCCGGCGGCTGCCGCTCCTACCGTCACCCGGCCGGAGCCGCCGCCACGCTGGCCGTATCCCAGGAGAAGACACGATGACTTTGCTGCGCCTGCTCCTCGCCGCCGCCGCCGCCGCCGCTTCCGCGCCGGCGTCCAAGCCCGTCTACAAGGACCCCGCCGCGCCCGTCGAGGCGCGCGTGGAGGACCTGCTCGGCCGCATGACCCTGGAGGAGAAGGTGCGCCAGTTGTCGGGGGTCGACGACATGGACCTGCCGGCGAACGCCCGCCTGGGCATCCCCAAGATCCGCATGACCGACGGTCCCATCGGCGTGAGGGTCAACGACGGCTCTCCGGCCACGGCGTTCCCCTCGGGGGTGATGTCGGCCGCGACGTTCGATCCGGCGCTCATGGCGGCGGCGGCGAAGGCGATGGCCGTCGAGACGTCGGCGCTCGGGCGCGACATGCTGCTGGGGCCCTGCGTCAACATCGCGCGCGTCCCGCACGGCGGCCGCAACTTCGAGAGCTACGGCGAGGACCCCTTCCTGGCCGCGCGGATGTCGGAGTCGTGGGTGAAGGGGCTTCAGGGCGAGAAGATCCTGGCGAGCCTCAAGCACTACGCGCTCAACAATCAGGAAGCCAACCGCATGACCGTCGACGTGCGCGTCGGCGAGCGCGCCATGCACGAGTTGTACCTGCCCGCCTTCCACGCCGCCGTGAAGGCCGGGACGTGGAGCGTCATGGCGGCCTACAACCGCATCAACGGCTACTACGCCTCCGAGAACGACTATCTTCAGAACGAGCTGCTCAAGAAGCAGTGGGGCTATAAGGGCTTCGTCGTCTCCGACTGGGGCGCGACCCACAGCACGGTCGACGCGGCCAACCACGGACTCGACGCCGAGATGCCGTCCGGCATCTTCTTCGGCGTGGGCAAGCTCGACAAGGCCGTCAAGGAGGGCAAGGTCGCCCAGGCCGTCGTCGACGACAAGGTCCGGCGAGTCCTGCGCGCCATCATCGCGGGGGGCGTGTTCGACCGCAAGCCGTCGGACCGGCCGGCGCGCTCGGCGGTCGGATCCGAGGCGCACCGCGCCATCGCGCTCGACATGGCGCGCAAGGGCGTGGTCCTTCTCAAGAACGACGGCGTCCTGCCGCTCAAGGCGAAGACGGTCGCGCTCATCGGTCCGGGCATGGATCACTACTCCGTCGGCGGCGGCAGCGCCAGGGTGACGCCGACCGTGCGCGGCAACCCGCTCGACGTGCTCACGGCCCGCGGCGCGCCGTCCTTGGTCGTATCGCGCGGGGTCGCGTTCCCCTCGGAGCTCCGTCTCTTCCCGTCCGAGTGGCTGACGCCGCCCCCGGGCAAGGGGACGGGCAACGGCCTCTATGCCGAGTACTTCGCTAATAAGGACCTCAAGGGCGAGCCGACGGTGACGCGCGTCGATACGGACATCAGCTACGTCTGGGGAGAGGGCGCGGGCTGGCACCGCCTGCCCAACGACGGCTTCTCCATACGCTGGACCGGGCGGCTGCGCATCCCCGCGGGCAAAGGAGGCGACTACGACGTCGCGACCCGCGCCGACGACGGCACGCGCCTGTGGGTGGACGGAAAGCTCGTCATCGACGACTGGGCGCCGCACGCGCCCGTCACCAAGTCCGCGCGCGTGCGGCTGGAGGCCGGGATCGACCACGACATCCGCCTCGAGTACTTCGAGGATACCCAGAGCGCCGAGATCCGGTTCGGCTACCAGCCGCCTACCGGGGACGGCGTCAAGGCCGCGGTCGAGGCCGCGACGAAGGCCGAAGCCGTCCTCCTGTTCGTGGGAAACTCGGAGGCCAACGAGGGCGAGGGCAACGACCGCATGAACCTGGACCTGCCGCCCGGCCAGGCGGAACTCATCGAGGCCGTCGCCGCCGCCAACAAGAACGTGGTCGTGGTGCTCGCCGGCGGCTCGCCCTTCCTGGTGGAGCGCTGGGAAGGCAAGGCCCGCGCCATCCTCACGGCATGGTATCCCGGTCAGGAGGGCGCGCGGGCCGTCGTCGACGTGGTTTTCGGCGACGTGAACCCGTCGGGCCGCACGCCCGTGACCTGGCCGCGCCGCTGGGAGGACTCTCCCGCGTTCGGACGCTACCCGGGCGGGGAGGCCGTCGAGTACTCCGAGGGCCTCTACGTCGGATACCGTCACTTCGACAAGGCCAAGGTGGAGCCGCGCTACGCGTTCGGTCACGGCTTGTCCTACACGACGTTCGGCTACTCGAAGCTGGAAGCTTCGGCGGAGGCCGTCTCCGTGGACGTCACGAACAAAGGCAAGATGGCGGGCGGCGAGGTCGTGCAGCTCTACGTCGCGCCGCTGGACCCGGTCGTGGACCGTCCGGTGCAGGAGCTCAAGGGCTTCGCGCGCGTGGAGCTGGCTCCCGGCGAGACGAAGCGCGTGACCATCAAGCTGGACGAGGGCGCCTTCTCGCACTACGACGACACGGCGCACGCGTGGAGACGGGCGCCGGGGCGGTTCTCCCTGCGCGTCGGCGGCTCCTCGCGCGACGTCCGTCTCAGCAAGACCATCGACGTCAAGTGAGGACATCATGAACGTACGCATAGCGCTGGTCGTCGTCTCGTGCGTGTTGAGCGCGGTCACGGGCCTGACCTTGTCCAAACGCTCGGGGCCGGAGGCGTCCGCGGCCAAGAAGGAGCGTCCGCTCATCGGCTTCTCCATGGACACGCTCAAGGAGGAGCGCTGGCTCAAGGACCGCGACGTCTTCGTCGCGAAGGCCGGCGAGCTGGGCGCCGACGTGCTCGTGCAGGCCGCCAACGGCGACGACACGCGCCAGATCCAGGACGTCGAGGCGCTGTTGTCGCGCGGGATCGACGTCCTGGTGGTCGTGCCGCACAACGGCGCGGCCATGGCCAAGGCCGTGACGCTCGCGCACGACGCGGGCGTGCCCGTCATCTCCTACGACCGGCTCATCACGGGCGCCGACGTGGACCTCTACGTGAGCTTCGACTCCGTACGCGTGGGCGAGGCCCAGGCGCGCTACCTGCTGGACAAGCTCAAGGCCAAGGGCGGCAAGCGCCGCATCGTCCGCATCCACGGGGCCAAGACGGACAACAACGCCAAGCTCTTCAAGCAGGGGCAGGACAACCTGGTCGGTCCCGCGGTCGCTCGCGGAGAGATCGAGGTCGTCCACGAGGACTGGGCCGACAACTGGACGCCCGAGAACGCGAAGAAGATCATGAACGCCGCGCTGACCAAGCACGGCGCGAGCGTCGACGGGGTGCTCGCGGCCAACGACGGCACCGCCGGCGGCGCCGTGCAGGCCCTGCTCGAGGAGGGCCTGGCGGGCAAGGCCGTCGTGACGGGCCAGGACGGCGAGCTGGCGGCCTGTCAGCGCATCCTGGCGGGCACCCAGGCCGTGACCATCTACAAGCCGGTGACCAAGCTCGCCGCGCAGGCCGCGACCGCGGCCTACAAGCTGGCCAAGGGCCGGCCCGTCGTGGCCGCGGCCGAGGTCGACAACGGCAAGGTCAAGGTCCCGTCGCTGATGCTCGACGTCGTATCCGTCACCAAGGAGAACATGGACGAGACCATCGTGCGCGACGGCGTCCACACGCGCGCGGCCCTCTCGGGGAAGGCCAAGATCCCGTGAGCGCGTCCTCGCCCGTCCTGCGGGCCGACGGCATCACCAAGCGCTTCCCGGGCGTCGTCGCCCTGTCGGGGGTCACCTTCGACCTGCGCGCGGGGGAGATCCACGCGCTGTGCGGCGAGAACGGCGCGGGCAAGTCGACCCTCATCAAGCTCCTCAGCGGCCTGCACCCGCACGGCTCCTATGAAGGAGAGTTGACCGTCGGCGGCCGCCCGGCGCGCTTCGCTTCGGTCGCCGACGCCGAGAAGGCGGGCATCGCCGTCATCTGCCAGGAGCTGGCGCTCGTGCCGGAGATGACCGCCGCGGAGAACCTCTTCCTGGGCGCCGAGCCGACGCGGGCTGGGCTCATCGACTGGGACGCGGTGTACCGCGAGTCCGCCGCGCTGTTCAAGCGCTTCGGCGTCGCCATCGACCCCCGCGCGCTGACCAAGGACCTCGGCACGGGCCAGCAGCAGCTCGTCGAGATCCTCAAGGCCTTGCGCAAGGAGTCTCGCGTCCTCATCCTCGACGAGCCCACCGCCGCCTTGACCGAGAACGAGACCGCGGTCCTCATCGGCATCCTCAAGGACCTGCGCGCGCGGGGCATCTCCTGCATCTACATCTCCCATCGGCTGGAGGAAGTGTTCGCGTTGGCCGACCGCATCACCGTCCTGCGCGACGGCGGCACGGTCGCCACTTTGGAGCGCGCGGCGGCGAGCGTCGACGCCGTCATCCGCCACATGGTCGGCCGCGAGATCAAGGACCTGTTCCCGCGCCGCGCCTGCGCCGCGGGGGCGCCGCTGCTGCGCGTCTCGGGGCTCAACGCCGCGGCCGCGCCCGGCGCGCCGGCCTTCCTCAAGGACATCTCCTTCGAGGCCCGGGCGGGAGAGGTCCTGGGCTTCGGCGGCTTGATGGGCGCGGGACGCAGCGAGCTGCTCATGCACTTGTTCGGCGCCTGGGGCCGGCGGCTCTCCGGGGCGGTGGAGCTGCTGGGCCGTCCTCTGGACGCCGTCACTCCGGAGTCGGCGCTCGCCAAGGGCCTGGCCCTCGTCACCGAGGACCGGCGCCGCTACGGCCTCGTCCTGGACCATCCCATCGCCTTCAACCTCTCGCTCTCCTCGCTCAAGACGCTCAGCGCGGGCTTCCTGCTCGACCGCCGCCGCGAGCGCGAGGAGAACGCCGCGCAGGCGCGCGCGCTGCGGGTGAAGGCCGCGAGCCTCGACGTCCGGGTCGGCGGGCTCTCGGGGGGCAACCAGCAGAAGGTGGTGCTGGGACGCGTCCTGATGGCGGGGCCGTCGGTCGTCTTCCTCGACGAGCCGACCCGCGGCATCGACGTGGGCGCCAAGATCGAAGTCTATGAGATCGTCAACGCGCTCACCGCCGCCGGCAAGGCCGTGGTGCTCGTCTCGAGCGAGCTGCCGGAGCTCATCGGGATGAGCGACCGCATCCTCATGCTGCACGACGGGCGCGTGTCCGGGAGCTTCCTGCGTTCCGAAGCCACCCAGGAGAACCTGCTGGCCGCCGCCATGGGCCATCAACGGGGATGAACTGATGGAGACCAAGAAGCTGCTCCGCGACCTCTCGCCGGCGATCGCCCTCGCCCTCATCTGGGGCGTCTTCGCCGTCCTGACGCCGCACTTCCTCACGCCGCGCAACCTCTCGATGCTGATGATCGAGCTGTCGACGACCGCTTTGCTCGCGCTGGGGATGTTCCTCATCATCCTCCCCGGCCACATCGACCTGTCGGTCGGCAGCGGAGCGGGGCTCATCGGCGGCGTGGCGAGCGTGCTCGTCTTTCACCACGCCTGGCCCGCGCCCGTGGCCCTGGCCGCGGGCTTCCTGCTCGCCGTCGCCGTCTGGACCGGGATGGGCGCGGTCGTGGTCAAGCAGAAGATGCCCGCCTTCATCATCACGCTCGGCGGCCTGCTCGTCTTCAAGGGCCTCTTCTGGCTCGTCATCCGCAACTCCACGGTGCCGGTGGTCCAGGGCGGGTCGTGGAACATGTACTCGATGCTGACGACCTACTACCTGCCGGCCTGGGCGGGATATCTCGTCGCGGCGCTGTGCGCCGCCTCCTTCGCCTGGAGCCGGTTCCTCGCGCACCGGCGCGACGCGGAGGGCGCGGACCCCGCCTCCCGCGAGCGCCTGTTCCTCGAATGCTTCGTCGCGGCCCAGGCCTTCTTCTTCTTCGCCCTCCTCATGAACCGCTTCCGGGGCGTGCCGCTGCCCGTCGTCATCCTCGGGGCCGCGGCGACCGCGGTGTCGGTCCTCACGCGCCTGACGCGCTTCGGCCGCTACCTGTACGCCATCGGCGGCAACGAGGAGGCGGCGGTCATGTCGGGCGTGCCCGTCGACCGCGTCGTCATCGGCGCCTACGCCATCATGGGCGCGGTCGTCGCCATGACCGGCTTCATGCAGACGGCCTACTCCGGCGCGTCGACGACGACGGTGGGCGAGCTCATGGAGCTCGACGCCGTGGCGGCCTGCGTCATCGGCGGGACCAGCCTGCGCGGCGGCCGGGGCAGCGCGCTGGGGGTGCTGTTCGGCGCCCTCATCATGGCGAGCCTGCTCAACGGCATGACCTTGCTCGCGGTGCCGCCGGAGTTCAAGCTCATCGTCCGCGGCCTGGTGCTGTCCATGGCCGTATGGCTCGACACGCGCCTCGCGCGCGCTTAACCTTCGCCGAGCAGTTCGAAGATCTCGAGGGCCTCGGTCTTGCCTTTGACCTTGACCGAGCCCAGGGGCTTCCAGCGGAAGCCGGCGCCGGCCAGCTCCTTGGTGCGCGCGGACGCGATGATCTGCGCGCCGTAGTCCTTGGTCACGCTCTCGAGACGCGAGGCGACGTTGACGGCGTCGCCGATGACGGTATAGGACCAGCGCTCCTCCGAGCCGAGCGTGCCCGCCACGACGGGGCCGGTGTTGATGCCGATGCCGTTCTTCCAGGCCGGGAGGCCTTTCTTCGCGCGCTCGGCGTTGAGCGCGTCCAGCGCCTGGGCCATGGCGAGCGCCGCGCGCAGGGCGTTGGCGGGGTCCTCGGGCTTGCCCAACGGCGCGCCGAACAGCGCCATCACGGCGTCGCCGATGTACTTGTCGATGACGCCGTGGTGCTCGTCGATGGCGCGCGCCATGCCGGTGAAGTACTCGTTGAGCTGGCCGACCAGCTCCTTGGGCGCGAGGGACTCGGAGATGGTCGTGAAGGAGCGGATGTCGGAGAAGAGGACGGTGACGTCCTTCTCCTCTCCGCCGAGCTCGATGGTTCCCTGGGCCACGAGGCTCTCGGCGATCTCCTTGGAGACGCTCTTATGCAGGATGGAGCGGATCTTCTCGCGCTCCATGAGGCCGCGGGCCATGTCGGTGAAAGCCCGGCCCAGCCGGCCGATCTCGTCCGAAGACGGGATGTCGACCTCGATGTCGTAGCGCCCGGAGGCGATCTTCGCCGCGGCCTTCACCAGCTGGTCGAGCGAGGCGGTCAGGCTCTTGGCGATGACCAGCCCGAGCAAGCCGGCCGCCGCCAGGCCCACGAGGCCGACCCAGAGGAGGCGGCGCTGCATCGAGCGGAGGGGGCGCAAGGCCTCGTCCCAGGAGCGCATGACCACGGACGACACCAGGGGATGGGCCTTCGAGGAGACCGCGAGGTAGCGCGTCGGTCCCACGGTCAGCAGGCGCGGGGCGTCCGTGAAAGACCCGGCCTCGGCGGCGAGCCGGGCGCGGTCCTCGGCCCCCAAGGTCGACCCGGCGACCTTCCCGTCGACGATGAAGGAGACCTCGGTGCGGGTCAGGTTCTTGAGCGGGGCCGCGAAGCGGTCGTCGATGCGGTAACCGGCGGCCAGCACGCCGATGGTGTCGGGCGCCTTGATGGTCATCGCCGCCAGCTGGTAGGCTTCGCCGTCGAGCAGGTAGACGCCCGACTCGGCGCGGTCGTTCTCGAAGACCGCGCGCATGAAGGCGGGAGGCTTGCGGCCCTTCTCGAAGCGGCCGCGGCGCGTGTCCGCCAGGAGCATGCCGTCTTCGCCGCTGACGAGCATCACGTCGGCGCCCATGCGCGCGCGGTGGTTGACGGCCGCCGACAAGACGGTGCCCGCGTCTCCGAGAGCGACGGTCTGCTTGAAGGGGTGGTCTCGCGACAGGAGCTTCAGGTTGGCGGCGAGCTCGCGGTCCTGGCGGTCGAGGATGTCCTTGAAGACCTCGTTGGTGCGCCCGAGGTCCGAGCGCAGCTCGGCCTCCGCGCGCCGCGTCTCTTGCCGCTGCACCGTCGCCAGCGACAGGCCCAGCACGACCGCGAGCAGGCCGAGGAAGGACGCCAGCAGCTTGTGACGGAAGCTCACGGCGCTAGTACTTCCCGTAGCCGCCGGCGGGGGCCTTGGTCTCGGGCTTCGGGCCGAACTTCAGCTTGAAGGAGAGGGTCTTGGCGTCCTTCTTGGCGAGCGTCACGGCCTGGAAGGACTCTTCGACGGCTTGGCGCCGGCGCGGGCTCCAGACGCCGACCTTGAAGGAGCCGGCCGGCACGTCCTTGAGCGAAGCCTTGCCGTCTTTCCCCGTCATCGCGAAATAGGGGTTCTGCGCGACGAAGATATGGCCCTGCATCCAGTCGTGGATGTTGCAGCCGAGCTTCACGATGCCGGGCGCGTCCATGACGACGGGCGACTGCGGCTTGCCTTTGTAGAGCGGCAGGTCGAAGCGCTTCGCCTTCGAGAACGAGTACACGTGGTGGTGGATGTCGTCCTTGTTGGGGAAGTCCACCTTCGTGCCCGCGAGCACGGCCATGGCGTGGGGCACGAACATCTTGCCGATCTGGTCCATCACGACGGGTTTGGACGGCGCCTTGTGCCGGCCGGGGACTTCGGAGATGAAGACGAGGGCGTTTTCGACGGGTTTCCCGGATGAGTCGAGGACGGTGGCGGTGATGCCGGCTGCGTTGGCGGAAGTAGCCAGCATGCACAACGCCAGGGAGAGCTTCACGGGACTATTCTACGAAACCCTGTACAAAATAGGGCCGGGCGGGGCTTTCGCCCCGCCCGGCGTATCACGGGATGAACGGCTTAACGGCCGGCCAGCGCCTTCTTGCCCTTCTTGGCGACGGGCTTGGGGGCCGGGGCCGCCGTGGCGGTCATCTCCGGGTCGTAGTAGTCGAGCCCCGAGTGATCGAGGACTTCCTCGTTCATCAGGATGCGCAGGGTGTTCTGCAGCTTGAGCTGCTGGATGAACAGGTCGTGCTCGGGCTTCAGGTCCTCGCGGCACTGCGGGGACTTGAAGAAGAACGACAGCCACTCCTGGATGCCCTTGAGGTTGGAGCGCTTGGCGAGGTCCAGGAAGAGGACCAGGTCCAGGACGATGGGCGCGGCCAGGATGGAGTCGCGGCAGAGGAAGTTCACCTTGATCTGCATGGGCATGTCCATCC
>CAZTZW010000009.1:6313-21080 GCA_964618085.1 uncultured Elusimicrobia bacterium | reverse complement strand
CACGGCCGACAAGCCGTCCTTGCTCACGCATGACGAGGTGGAGACCTTCTTCCATGAGTTCGGCCACATCATGCACCAGACTTTGACCAAGGGCCGCCACTCCCGCTTCTCCGGTACGTCGGTGGCGCGCGACTTCGTCGAGGCGCCCTCGCAGATGCTCGAGAACTGGGTATGGGACCCGGCCGTGCTCGCGTCCCTCTCGGGCCACTACAAGGACCGCTCGCAGAAGCTTCCCAAGGACCTGCTGGCGCGCATGATCGCGGCCAAGGACGTGAACTCCGGCCTCTACCATCTGCGCCAGGTCCTCTTCGGCGCGGTCGACCAACTCTACCACACCGCCCCGCCGTCCGACACCACCAAGGCCTACGGCCACCTGATGAAGGAGATCACCATGATCCCCATGTCGGAGGGCTCGCACCCCGAGGCCAGCTTCGGCCACCTCATGGGCTACGACGCGAGCTACTACGGCTACCTGTGGTCCAAGGTGTACGCGCAGGACCTCTTCTCCCGCTTCGAGACCTCGGGCGGCCCTCTCGACGAGGCCGTCGGCCGCAGCTACCGCAAGGAGATCCTCGAGCCCGGCTCCACGCGCGACGAGATGGAGTCCCTCAAGGCCTTCCTCGGCCGCGAGCCGCGCGAGGACGCCTTCTTGAAGAGCATCGGCTACAAGGCCGCCGCCAAGAACTGACGGTCGTCAGAAAGGACCGACGCCCTCCGCGCCCGCGCGGGGGGCGTCGTCTTTTATGACACCGCGATGCGCCGCGCCACTAACGATAATGTTGCTGCGCCGGCGCAGCAACTAACGATAATCTTTGCTCTGGCGCAGTTACTAACGATAATCTTACTTCGCCGGCGAAGTGAATCTTCTCACGCGCGACGCGCCTACGGCTTCCCGTCGGCGTAGTAAGACCGCGTCTTGGGATTCGGCTCGATGACGCCGCGATAGTACAGCGCCGCCGCCGCGGCCAGTCCCGCCGCGAGCGTCAGCCACTGCGAGGGCGAGAGGACGGCCGAGAGCAGGACGCCTCGGTCGTCGCCGCGCAGGAACTCGTTGAAGAAGCGCAGGGTCGAGTAGGCGACGATGTAGCCGAGGAAGGCGGTGCCGTAGCGGAACTTGGCGGCGCGCACGCGCGGCATGACCCAGTAGCCGAAGAAGAAGAACAGGGCGAGCTGGGCGAAGGCCTCGATGAGCTGGGTCGGGTGCAGGGGGAGGCCCGCGACGCTCTCCTCGATGGCGAAGGTGGTCTTCGGGAAGACGACGCCCCACGGCCACGACGTCGGCTTGCCGTGGCAGCAGCCCTCCATGAAGCAGCCGAGCCGCCCCAGGAAGTGGCCCAGCGGCAGGGCGGTGATGACGTAGTCGGCGATGTGCAGATAGGTGCGCGGGCGGTGCGTCGCGTTGTACCACGCCTTATAGGCCAGGCCCATCAGCATCGCCGACAGCACGCCCGGCCAGAACACCCAGCCGCTGCTCCAGGTCCGCAGCGACCCCCAGGGGTCCTCCATGAAGAAGCGCCACTCGATGAGGAAGAAGCCGAGCTTCCCCCCGAGCAGGCCCGCGGCGATGAGCAGGGCCGAGAGCGTCCAGAACTGCGCCGGGGTGCCGTCGACGTGCTTGAGCTGGGTGCGCAGCCACAGCAGGCCCAGGAGGTAGCCGGACCAGACGAGCACCGCGTAGGACGAGAAAGGCGTGCCTGCGATGGTGCAGAGCAGCGGGTGCACTACGGCTTCTCGCAGAGGGTCTGCTTGAGGATGGAGTACGGCCCGTCGACCATCGAGGCGTAGGTGAGGTAGAGGTGCCACGCGCGCTCGATGGTGGGCGTGATCATGTGCCGCGTCCGCGGCAGGTTCTCGACGTAGCGCTTGTACCAGTGCCGCAGGGTCTTGCCGTAGTGCCCGTAGCGGAAGTTGATGTTCCGCACCTTGAAGCCGAGCTTCTCGATGATCTTGAGGTGCACGTGCTCCGGGAACTGGAAGTGGTCCGGGAACACGTACTTCTGAGAGAACGTGCCCGAGATGGTGGTGTAGTTCGTCAGGCCGGCGGTGTTGGCGGGCGGGGTGATGGCGTGGAACCACGCCTTGCCGCCCGACTTGAGCATGCCGAAGCAGTGCGCGTAGTAGCGCTCGATCTCGGAGCGGTCGAGGTGGGAGATCATGCCGCAGGTGTAGAGCTTGTCGAAGGACCCGTCGGCCGGGATCTCCATGTAGTGCTTGAGCAGGAGGTTCTTCGAGTAGCCGTCGTCGACCTGGTTCTGCGAGAGCGTGATGCCGCGCGCGTCCCTGCAGCCGTACTTGGTCTCCGCCAGGTGCACCGCGTAGCCGTAGCCGCAGCCGATGTCGATGAACTTGTCGTCGGGCTGGACCTGGAGCGCGGTCAGCGCCTGGTCGAACTTGTTGTGCTGGGCGTCCTCGAGGGTCTGGTCGTCGAGGTTCCCGAGCTTCATCGGGTCGTCCCACATCGCGCACGAGTAGGCCTTGGTGCGCTTGTCGAGGTAGGAGAGGATGAACTCGTTGGGTAGGTCGTAGTGCGAGGAGACGGCGCGCAGCTTGCGCCGCACGCCCGAGGGGAACAGGGAGGTCCACAGGTAGCGGAACTGGTAGCGCGCCTTGATGCGCCACATCCCGTCCTCGCGCACATGCATGCGCGCGCCGACGAAGGAGTAGATGTCGCCCTCGATGTCGGCCTCGCCGAGGACATAGTGGTCGAGCCAGGCCGAGATGTCGCCATGCGCCAGGGCCCGCAGCGAGGCCTCGTTTCGGCAGATCATCGCCGCCTTCTCGGGACCGCTGCCGATGGCCCGGCTCTGGTCCTTATAAGAGACGCGGATGACGTACGGCAGCCGCGAGAACATCCAATTCAGGCGGTCGGACGCCTTGTCGATGAGTGCCATGCGCCCTAAGGGTAGCGGGCGCGCGGCGGCGCGTCAAGCCGTCTTACTTGGACTCGACCTTGCGGACCCAGTCCAACACGGCCTCGAGCTGGCCCTTGCCGTCCAGACCGGCCTGCTCGAGCACCTTGTCCCACGCGCCTGAGCCGAGGTAGCCCTGTCGCTTGAGCGGATACAGCGAGGCGGCGAGGCCCGCGTCGGAGCGCACCCAGCGCCACATCGTGGGCAAGGTGAAGTCGGAGATGCCCATGGACGTGAAGGCGTGCTCGGGCGCGAAAGCCAGGCGCTTCTCGTCGTCGGAGAGACGCTCGTAGAGCTCGGTGCTGGTGACGTAGTACACCGTCGGCTTGACTCCCATCTCGTCTAGCTTGGGCAGGACGTCGCGCAGGAAGAAGGTCGCCACGCCGTGGCCCTGGAGGACGACGACGGCCTTGCCGCCGGAGCGGAGGCGATAGACGCCCTTCACGGCCTCGGTGGCGGGCGGCAGCTTCAGCTTCTCGCGGTCCGGCACCGGGATGGCCGGGCGCGTGACGAAGGGCGCCAGCAGCGCCGGGCGCTGTTGAAGGGAATGGATGATCAGCGGCCACACCTCGGCCGGGTCGAAGGGCGTGAGCGTGATGGCCGAGCCCTTGGCGAAATTGTCCTGGAGGAGCTGGAGATGCTGGGGGCAGGCGTGCGTCGGACCGTCCTCGCCGGTCATGGGACCCGCGTGCGCGTTGACCATGATCCAGGTGCGGAAAGGCTCGCCGGTCGCCTCGTGGCGCATCTGCTGGCCGATGCAGTGCAGGCGCGCGGGCACGTGTTCGAGCGCCGCGATGAAGGCCGAGTAGGAGGAGGAGACGCCGATGTGGAGGCCCAAGCTCGACACGCCCGACATCACGCCGCCCATCGCGTCCTCGCAGATGCCGCCGACCGGTACCAGGCGCGAGGCCGGGTTGGCCGAGGCGTGCCACCAGCCCTTGCCGAAGCCCTTGTTGATGGGCGCGATGCTCGTCGACTCGGAGAGGTCGGCCGCGCAGGCGAGGAAGGCTCCCTTGGTGAGCCGGTTGAGGTGGCCGAGCGTGTCGCCGAGCGCGCCGCGCAAGGTCGCGGCCTTGCCCGGGACGGGCTTGAGCTCGGCGGGCGTCTCGGAAGCCTTGAGCCCCGCCTTATAGAAAGCCTCGAGGTCCGGACCGTCCGGGCGCACGGGCCGGCCCTTGGGCGTGGCCTTGGCGGCGGCGGCGACGGACTCGCCGACGAACTTCAGCACGTCGGGTCGCTTGGTCTCGAAGGCCTTGCGCATGGTCAGCAGGCACTCCCAGTACGCGGCCTCGACGGAGACCGGGGTCTTCTCGCCGCTGAAGCGCGGCAGCTGCACGCCCCACGCCTGCTCGAACACCTCGCAGGCCTTGTAGAACTCAGGCGAGCAGAACGCGTGGCCCGCGCCGTGGGACGCCTTGCCCTCGATGCCGTAGCGCCAGCCCTTGGTCGTGCGGTAGACGATGGCGGTGGGCTGGCCGTTGTCGAGCGCGAGCGCCTCCTTCTGGCAGGCGAGCACGCGGCGGAAGTCGGAGCCGTCGCCGGCCTCGATGAGGTTCCAGTCATTCACGTACATCAGCTCGCGCGGGTCCCACTGCACGTAGTCGCCGGGCTTGTCGCCTTCGGCGGTGACTCGGTCGGAGTCGATGGAGGCCTGGTTCCAGTCCACGTGCATGATGCAGTGCGAGAGGCCCGTGGTCGCGGCGGTGGCGATGGCCTCGTGGACGCGGCCGGCCGTCATGCCGCCCTCGCCTTCGAGGATGTGGAGCTTGGGCCCTTTCAGGCCGAAGGCGTCCGCTTGCGCCACGGCCAAGCCCACGGCCGAGGTATCGCCCACGCCCGAGGCGCCGGTGGCGACGGGGACGAAGGGCGTCAGCGGGGTGGGATGCCCGTCGAGGGAGGCGGCCTTGAACTCGCGGAACAGCGGCGTGTCCTGGACGGGGTTGCGGCGGAAGCCGAGCAGGTCCTCCAGGCGCAGGCGGCGGCGCTCCGGCGGCAGCATGTCGGGACGCGCGATGCGCATCCACTCGTCGCGCAGGGCGAACATGCCGTAGAGGCCGGTGGCCTTGTGGCCCGCGGCGTAGACGAGCAGGTCGTTGTCGATGGTGTCCGGGCGCGAGAAGTCGTAGCGCATGGACTTATAAAGGAGGGAGAAGACGATGCGGCCCGAGGAGATGGACCCGCCCGGGTGGCCCGAGCCCGGCACGAAGTTGAACTGGATGGCGCACAGCGCGCGATAGGCGGCGTCCATCGCCTCGAGCGTATCGAGCTCCGGCACGTCCAGCGGCTCGGGCTTGAGGTAGACGGCGCGGCGGGGGCGCAGTTGGAACTGGAGCGCGGCGGTCTGGGTGGCGGGCATGTTCACTCCGTCGGGATTTCGGCCATTCTATCACTTCTCCCGTCTCTCGACCGAATGACAACTTGATAACATACGCGCATGAGCCCGACGAGCGGCCTCTCGATCCTCCTCTTGGCGGCGCTCGTCGTCCTGACGGCTCCGCCGGCGCGGGCGCAGTTCATCACGAAAGAGTACGTCCAAGCGTCCTCGGCCACCATCACGAGCAAGCTCGGCGTCGGGACCGGCGTCGTCTCGACCGGCATCGACGTACGCGGCGGCTCCATCACGATGGAGCGCTATCTCGTCGAGGTCTATCTCGCTTCGGCCACCCAGACCGGCAACGGCACCACGGTGTCCGCCTCCACGTGGTACGACGTTCCCGGCGCGATCGCCGGATTCAATCTTCCCCGCACGATGGTCGTGCACATGCGGGCGTACGGGACGGCCAACAGCACCGGCGGCACGCATTGCGGCATGCGCTTCAACGTCGACGGCACGCCGTACGGCGACGCCAGCTGGGGCGACGTGATCTACTTCCCCAACGGCGGCTGGATGGCGTGGACGATGGAGCGAGAGGTCTCCCTCGCGGCGGGCTCCCACCAGGTCCGGGTGCAGATGATCGCGAACTTCGCCAACGGGTGCCTGACCTACCCCGACTCCTACAGCGCCGCTCGTCTGAGGATCTCTGGACGCTAGACACCCGCTGTCGTGGGCGCCGCTCCTCCTCCTCCTCGCCCTCCCGGCGAGGGCGCAGCTGACCACCCTGTCCTACATCCAAGCCTCCTCGGCCACCGTCCTCGGCAACCTCGGCGTGGGGACGGACTCCGCGGCGTCGCGCCTCGACGTGCGGGGCGGAAGCATCACCGTGGAACGCGGCGCCGTCGAGGTGTTCCTCGCCTCCGCGACGCAGACCGGGAGCATCACGACCGGCGGCGTCCAGGTCTGGAGCCCCATCACGGGCGTCACCGCCGGGTTCAACCTGCCGCGCGCGATGGTCATCCACATGCGAGGGCACGGCGCGGCCAACCCCATCTCCGGCGCCCACTGCGGGTTCCGCTTCATGGTCGACGGGGTGGGACAGGGCAACGTCTCCTGGGGCGACACGGTCTTCTACGCCACCGCGGGATGGTCCTCCTGGTCCATCGAGCGCGAGGTCGCACTGGCCTCCGGCGTCCACACCATCAGCATGGAGCAGGTGTCGAACGTCTCGGCCGGCTGCATCACGAGCTCCAACGCCTACAGCGCCACGCGGCTCTGGATCTATGCGCGCTGACCTGCTCCTCGCGGCTGGGCTGTTCCTGACCGCCGCGCCCGCCGGCGCCCAACTGGCCGCGGGAACCTTCATCGCGGCCTCCTCCGCCACCATCTCCGGCAACCTCGGCGTCGGCACGGACGCCGCCGCGGCCAAGGTCGACCTGCGCGGCGGCAGCCTCACCATGGATGAGGCTCTCGTCGAGGTGTTCATCGGCTCCGCCACGCAGACGGGCTCCGTGACGACCGGCAGCGTCCAGGTCTGGAGCGCCGTGACGGGCGCCTCCGTCGGCTTCACCTTGGCTCGGACGATGACCGTGCGCATGCAGGCCCACGGAGCCGCCTACGCCGCCCCCGGCGGCCACTGCGGGTTCCGCTTCACCATCGACGGCACGGGACAGGGCAACGTCTCCTGGGGCGACGTGCTCGTCTGGAGCGGCACCGGCAACCAGTGGAGCACATGGGTGATGGAGCGCGAGGCGGTCCTCGCGTCGGGAGCGCACACCATCACGGTGCAGCAGGTGGGGAACGTCGCCAGCGGCTGCACTTCGGACCCCAACGACTACAGCCGCGCTCGGCTGTGGCTCTACGCCCGCTAGTCGGCCGCGGGGGCCGATAGAGCGGGCGCGCCGCGCCGCACGGCGCCGGCGATGACGCGCGCCTTGCGCAAGCGCAGGTCGGCCCAGCCGTAGATGAACAGGTAGTGGCAGGCCGCGCCGCAGACGACGAAGAGGTGGAACAGCTCGTGCGGCCCGAACACTCCATGGAAGAGCACGGGTCCTTCGAGCGCGTCGATGACGGCTCCGGCGATGTAGAAGGCTCCGCCCAGCGGCAGCGCCACCAAGGTCCGCGCCGAGAAGCGGCGTGACAGGCGCCACAGCGTGAGGGTGCCGATGCTCGCCACGCCCGTGTAGAAGGCGACGATGCCCCCGTAGGACATATCCTGCTGCCAAAGGTCCATCACCACCAGCGCGGCCAACGACGCCCCCCACACCAGCGCGAGCATGCCCCAGCGCCAGAAGCCGCGCATGAGCAGGATGTGGATGGGCGTGGCCGAGCCCGCGATGACCAGCCAGATGCCCATGTAGTCCAAGCGGCGGAAGAACTCGCGCGAGTGGCCCGGCGGCAGCGAGTGATAGACGCCGCTCATCGAGAAGAGGAACAGCAGGCAGCCGCCGTAGAGGAGAGCCGAGCCGACCTTGAACCCGTCGCCGCGCGCCTTGAGGACCAGGCGCCAGCCCCCGTACAGCGCGAACAGAGCGGCGCCGAGGTGGGTCAGGCTGCTGATGGGGTCGTTGAGGCCCAGGAAGGGGATCGGCTTCATGCGGGACGCCCCTATAGAGTAGCACGGGAAGCCGCCGCCGGGACGCCCCGGGCCCGGCTCCCGCGCCGCAGTCATCCGTCCAACATGACGGCCGTCATGGTGGCATTCCGGCTTATGCCCTATACTGGCGGGAGATGCTCGACCTTCTGCTCAAGAACGGCCGCGTCGTCACGCCCGAAGGCGTCCTCGAGGACTCGGCGGTCGGCGTGCGGGGCGAGAAAATCGCGGCCGTCGGACCGGCGCGGACGCTCGGGGCGGCGAAGAGGGAGATCGACCTCGGCGGGAAGGTCCTCTTCCCCGGCATGTTCGACCCTCACTGCCATCTCGGCAGCGGCGACGAGCGCACCTACGAGTACATGGCGGCCAGCTTCGAGAAGGACACCCGCGACTTCCTCATCGGCGGGGTGACCTCGATGGCCACCACCACCGTGCTGACGCGCGACCCTCTCGTCGAGAACCTCGAACGCTCCCGGCAGGCGGCCAAAGGCCGCTCCTGGGCCGACTTCCGCCTGACGAGCGTCATCCTCACCGACGAGCACGTCGAGCAGATTCCCGCGGCCATCGCCGACGGCGCCCTCTCCTTCAAGTTCTACTGCGGCTACTGCGGCGACCAGGCCGAACGCATGGGCATGAACCGCGACGGCGTGCCCTCCGACATGTTCTACCGCGCGTGCGAGCAGGCGGTGAAGACCGACAAGCGCGCCCTGATGATGATCCACGCCGAGGAGCCTCACGTGCGCCGCATGCTGGGGCAGCGCCTGAAGGCCTCGGGCCGCGAGGACCTCGTGGCCTGGGCCGAGCACAGCCCCCAGTGGTCGGAGGCGGTGCAGGTGGCGCTCTACGGCGAGATCGCCAACGAGCTCAAGGCGTCCCTCTACGTGGTGCACATCTCCCGCGCGCCGACGGTGGACATGATTGAGTACCTGCGCTCTCGCGGCCACGCCATCATCGCCGAGACCTTGGCCTGCTTCCTGTCGACGACGGCGCAGGACCGCCAGGCGAGCGGCGTCGGCCTGAAGGCGAAGATCCAGCCGCCGATCCGCTTCCAGGAAGACCAGGACCGCCTGTGGCGGGGACTCAAGGAAGGCTCTTTGACGGCGATCGGCACCGACACCATCCCCTACACGTCGAAGTACAAGAGTCGGCAGCCGTTCTGGGAGGCCCGCCCCGGCCTCAACATCCAGACCATCGACACCTTGCCCCTGCTGCTGACCGAGGGCTATCACAAGGGCCGGACCGACCTCCCGACCTTGGCCCGCGCCCTCGCGCAGAACCCGGCACGCTACTTCGGCGCCGGCGACCGCAAGGGGCGCATCCAGGCCGGCTACGACGCCGACTTCGCGGTGATCGACCTCGACAAGCGCGCGAAGCTCGGGCACTCCCGCATGCGAGGCGGCTCCGACTACTCGATCTGGGAAGGCAAGGAGGTCCGCGGCATGCCCGTGATGACCATCCTGCGCGGGCAGGTGGTCTGTGAGGACGGCGAGGTGGTCGGGAAGCCGTCCGGAGCCTACCTGCCGCCGGAGAAGGCCGGAGCCGCCCGATGACCTCGCCGCTCCGCTTCGGCAGCCGCAAGCTCGTTATCGCCATCACCGGCCGCAAGGAGACCAGCCCGCGCTATAACGCGGAGACCGCCGCCGCGGCCGTGACGGCCGGGAGGCTCGCGGCGGAGCTCGGACTGACCGTCCTGACCGGCGGGCTCAGCGGCGTGATGGAGCGCGCGGCCGAGGGCGCGAAGAGCGCGGGCGGGGAGACCATCGGCATACTCCCGGGCGGCAAGCACGAGGACGCCAACCGCTTCCTCGACCTGGTCCTGCCCTCCGGCATCGGCATCGCGCGCAACGCGCTGATGGCCAACGCCTGCGATTTCATGCTCGCGCTGCCCGGCGGCACGGGGACCCTCGAGGAGCTCTGCTTCGCGCTCGACTTCGAGCGCCCGGTGCTGTCGTGGGGCAGCTGGGACATCGAAGGCGTCAAGAAGGTGCCCTATCCCGACCAAGCCGCCCTCGAGAAAGCCCTCGCCGACATGGTCGGCGAGAAGATGAAACAGAAGGCGTGAGGAGATCACGATGGAACTGCCCGTAGGCAAGCCGCTGGCCCCGAAGTCCGTGTCGATCGGAGAGATCGAGGACGGCATCCGCCGCGTCCTGATCGGTCTCGGACAAGGAGACAAGGCCGAGGTCATGGCCCACACCCCGCGGCGCGTCGCGGAGATGTACCAGGACATCATCAACGCGCCCTGGTGCGACATCGAGATCCCCTGGAAATGCTTCCCGAACAAGGACGCCGACGGCAAGAAGCTGATGGACGACCTCGTCATCGTGACCGACTGCCACTACGTCAGCCTGTGCGAGCACCACCTGGCGCCCGCCCTCGGCATCGCGCACTTCGCCTACTACCCGAACGAGAAGATAACCGGCTACTCGAAAATCAAGAAGGGCCTCAACTACCTGGCGCGCCAGCCCCAGCTCAACGAGCGCCTCCTGAAGCAGACCTTGGACGTGGTCGAGAGCGTGCTCGAGCCGAAGGGCTGCGCGCTGGTCCTCCAGTCCACGCACACCTGCCTGACGTGCAAGTCGAACTCCCCCGCCCAGGAGGTCGTGACGGTGCAGGGCTTCCGCGGCTGCCTGAAGGAAGACCCGTACCGCCGGGAGTTCCTGGCGACCGCCTACGGTAAGAGGCCCGTCTTCGGCGTATGAACCCGAGCGAGCTCCTGGCGGCCCGCCTGCGCCAGTCGATCCAAGGCTGCACTTTGCACCTCCACGGTCCGGTGCAGGCGTGGGCCTCGATCGAGGACGCTCGCGCAAAGGGGACGGTCCGGACCGAGGACGTCGCGAAGCACGCGATGGAGGCCTGCACGAAGCGCATCGAGGAGCTGCGGGCCGAAGGGGTGGGCGCCGACGACCCCCGCGTCCGCAAGGAAGAGCTGACGCGCGCTTTCATCGAGAGGATACTGCGTTGAAGGAGAACGGGATGGCCGTCGAGGCGATACGACGCAAGCGGGAGGAGTTCCACCGCAAGATCCGCGCCCTCGAGCTGCGGGAGGGCTACGGCTACGACGACGACCGGGACTTCGTCACCCGGCCTTACTGGCCGCTGCAGCCCGGGAACAAGATGAAGCCGCACCTGTGGCGCTGGGAGGACGTGCGGAAGGTGGTCATCGAGTGCGGAGACATGGTCGGGCTCGGGCACGGAGGCAAGAAATACGACCGGCGCGTGCTCGCGCTCACGAACCCCGGCGCCGACGGCGACTTCACGCTGACCGGGCCGCTCTTCGGCGACATCCAGCTCATCCGCCCCGGCGAGCGCGCGCCCTGCCACCGGCACACCCCGTGCGCGACGCGCTTCATCCTCGAGGGCTCGGGCGGCTGGACCACCGTCGCGGGCGAGCGCGTGCACGTCAAGCCGGGCGACGTCCTCTACACCGGCCAGTTCCCGTGGCACGACCACGGCAACGACGGCACCGACCACTTCATCTTCCTCGACGTCCTCGACATCCCGCTCCTCTACTTCACCGGGACCTCGGCGTGGGAGTTCGACTACGAGCGCGTCACCGGCAGCAAGGACGTCGTCAATCAGCCGGCCAAAGACGCCGACCCGCGCCGGGCGAGCACGCCCGACCTCGCTTACCTCTCCTGGGCCGAGGCGCGCCGCTCCCTGGAGCGCGTCCCGGAGCTCGAACTGGAGGCCGCGGACGGCGGCTCCGTCGGTCCCACCGTCTCGGTGCGGGCCCGCCGCATCGCCCCCGGGCAGAAGACCCTCGAGGTGCGCCACACCGGCGCCTCCGCGTTCGTCTGCGCCGAGGGCTCGGGGAAGGTCCGCGTGGGCGACAAGACTTTCGACGTCGGACCGCGCGACATCTTCGTCATCCCGAGCTGGGAGTGGCACTCCTTCGAGAGCGAGAAGGGCCTGTACCTCCAGTCCATCAGCGACCTGCCGCTCATCCGCAAGATGCGCCTGTACCGCGAGCAGCGCCGCGCCGCGGACGGGACCGTCACGGACGGCGGCTGGACGGGCGCATGAAGAAGCTCCCGCGCCTGCCGGCCGCCGAGTGCGCCCTGCTGGTCGTCGACATGCAGAACGGCTTCGTCCATCCCGACAGCGCGATGGGCCGCGCGCGCTCCACCGTCGCCCAGCGCCGCATCGTCCCCGCCATCGCCGCGATGGCCGCCCATTGCCGGGACCGCGGCGTGCCCGTGCTGTGGACGAAGCAGGAGCACTTCCCCGAAGACGAGACGCGCGCGCGCCGCCGCATCCGTCCTCACTCCGCGCGCCAGGGCTTCCTGCCCTGCCTGCGCGGCACCTGGGAGACGGAGTTCTACTCCGGCATCCTGCCCGCCGTCGACCCGAAGGACCACGTCATCGCGAAACATCGCGCCTCCGCGTTCTTCGACACCAACCTCGCGACCAAGCTGCGTATGCTGGGGACGCGCTGCCTCGTCATCGCCGGCTGCAACACCGAATTCTGCGTGGAGAGCACGGTCCGCGACGCCTACGCGCGCGACTTCGAGCTCGTCATCCTGCGCGACTGCGTCGCGGGCATCGACCCCCGCTTCCACAAGCGCTCGCTCGAATTGTTCCAGGCCTACTTCGGCGAGGTCGTCCCGTCCTCCGCCTTCCGCAGGATGCTCGCGTGAGCGCCCCGGCCCGCAACGTCGGCGAGGCCATGCTCCTGCGTCTCAAGAAGCTCGGCGTCGACCGCTTCTACGCCAACCCCGGGACCGAGTTCGTCTCGGTCATCCGGGCCTTCCGCGACCTTCCCGCCGCCGAGCTCCCCGAGCCCGTCCTCGTCCCGCACGAGTTCCAGGCCGTCAGCATGGCGCACGGCGACTACCTCGCCACGGGACGCCCGCAAGCCGTGATGACGCACGCCACCGTCGGCGCCGCCAACGCCGTCATCGGCCTGATCGCGGCCGCCCGGATGAACGCGCCCCTCATCTACATCGCGGGGATGACCTCCGCGACCGAGCGCGGAGACGGCCGGCGCGACAAGCTCATCCATTGGGCGCAGGAGTCCAAGGACCTCGGCTCCATGTACCGCGAGTACGTGAAGTGGGAGGTCGACGTCCGCGACCCCGCGTCCATCCACGACGTCCTGGACCGCGCCTACGCGATCGCCATGAGCGAGCCGCGCGGCCCCGTCGCGCTGCGCGTCTCGCGCGACGTCCTCGTCAGCCTCGAGACGGGAGACGCGCCCGCGGGCATCCAGGTCCGCGCCGCGGCTCCTTCCGCGCCCGCGCCCTCCTCCATGGAGGAGCTCTTCACGTTGCTCTCCGCGGCCCGTAAGCCGCTGGTCGTGACCAACCGGCTCGGCGCGGACCCCGCCGCCGTCCCGCTCCTCGCGCGCGCCGCCGAGCTCCACGGCCTCGGGATTTCGACGCCCGACGACTTCTACATGAGCTTCCCGTCCGACCACCCGCAGCACCTCGGCTTCAAGCAGGGCGCCGCGCTGGCGACGGCCGACCTCGTTCTCGTCCTCGACACCGATGTCCCGTGGTATCCGCTCGAGAGCGGCCCCGGGGCCCAGGCCAAGGTCGTGCACGTCGGCCCGGACCCTCTCATGGAGGCCATCCCCAACCGCGGCCATCGCGGGGATCTGTTCATCCGCGCGAGCCTGCCCACGTTCCTGAGCGCGCTCGCGGAGCGCGCCCCGCGGGCGGAACTCCTGAATGAAAGGAAGGCCTGGTGCGCCGAGATGCGCGCCCTGCGGCCGCCGCTGCCCGCCGCCGCGGACGCGACCGCCCTCACCGCGGGGGTCGTCTCGGCGCTCCTGTCGGAGCATGTGAGTGAGAACGCGGTCCTGGTCAACGAGCTGGGCCTGGTCCCCGAGGCCCTCCGCTGCCGCCTCCCCGGGACCTATTTCCGCTCGGGAAGCTCTTCGTCTCTCGGCTGGGGCGTCGGCTGCGCTCTCGGTCTCGCGATGCCGCGCCCCGGCCGCGCCGCCATCGCCGCCGTGGGCGACGGCGTCTTCTTCCTGTCCCCCGTCAACGGCGCCTTGCTGATGAGCGCGCAGCGGAAGACCCCCTTCGTGCTCATCATCCTCAACAACGGCGGCCTGCGCTCCGTGGCCGCGGCCACGCGCGAATCCTATCCCGACGCCGTCGGAGACCTCCCGCTCACGACCCAGGACCTGAGCGGCATGGACCTCTCCCGGTGCGCGGACTTCGTCGGCGGCTGGGGCGTCCGCGCGTCCACGGCCGGCGAGCTCCGCCGCGCGCTCGCCGATGCGCTCGCCTTCACGCGGGCGAAGGGCCGACCCGCGGTCGTCGAGGCGCGAATCTCGGCCTGATCCTCGACCCCATTCCCCGCCTTTAGGAGGTCGGCGTTCTGGACACGACACGCGCCGAGGTCTATACTGTGGCCCCCATGCGCATCCGACGCCGCGAATCCGGATTCACTTTGGTCGAGGTCGTCATCGCCATCCTCTTGCTGGCGCTGATCGCGCTGCCGCTCATGATGGCCTTGGTGACGGGGCGTACCGCATCGGGCCGCTCCGCCCGCTCGGTCCTCGCGACCGCGGCCATCCACCGGGTATCCGAGCACCTCAAGGCCTACGTCACCGCGGACAGGTCGCTCGCGCGCGGCCCGGGAGTCGGCGCCGACGGCTGGAGCCTGCCGGGAGACCGCTCCGGCTCCTGGGCGCTGGCCGCCGGGCGCCACGAGCTCGACGGCGCGACGTGGGCGCCCGACCTGGCCGCTTACGGCGGACGGCTCGCCTACGACGTGACCGTGCGCCAGACGCCGTCGGGGCCGGTGCCGACGGTGACCTTCGACATGACGTGGGACGAGCCGTGAAGGGGCGCGCCGGACTGACGCTGGCCGAGCTCATCCTGGCGATGGCGTTGAGCGGCGTCGTCTTCGGGGGCATCATCGCGCTCTCCGCGATGGCGACGCGGCGTCACGCGGCGGCGCGCGGCGAGCAGGCGGCGGCTTTGGACGTCTCGCTGC
>CAZTZW010000009.1:0-6213 GCA_964618085.1 uncultured Elusimicrobia bacterium | reverse complement strand
TCTCGCTGCCCGCGCCCGGACTGCCGTCCGGGTCCGTGGAAGGCTGCGCCAACGCCGCCGTCCTTGCGGGCGGCAGCCCGGCCCCTTTGGACGGCGGGCGCCCGATGCGCGGGTTCGCCGTGTGCCAGTCGGAGGGCGTCGTCTATCTGCACGCGGCGGACGGCGCGTGCCCGCTGTCCTACTCGTGCGGCGTCGGAGGGACTCCGCTGTCTGGAAGCCCGTCCGGCGGCGTCAGCGCGGGCGTCTCGTTCCTGCGCCCCACGGCGTACTCCCCGGTCATCGAGGGCCGCATCACCGTGTCCCGCGGCGGCGACACGCGGACGAGAGACATCGCCTGCACGCTGAGCATCGCGTCGGGGTGGGGCCAATGAAGGGGCGCCGCGGGTCCGCGCTCACGCAGGTCCTCGTCATGGCCGCTATCGCCGCGACGGTAGCGGCGGGGGTCATCCAGCTGGCCTTCTCGACGCACATGGCGGCTTACAACGACGTCCGTCGCGCCTCCGACGACATGAAGACGCGCGCGGCGCTCAACGTCGCCTCCGAGGTGTGGGCGCGGTCCGCTTTCTGCTCCTCGGACTCCGCGGCAGGGCTGTCCTGCAACGCGCAGTCATGCGGCTCCTGCTCGTGCACCTTCTCCGATGTCGCCCTGACCTCCCGGGTCGAGGGCGGCGCCTGCCGCCTCCAAGCCGTCGTATCGGAGCCCTGAGACCGCGTCGGGCGGTCAGTTCTTGACGCAGCTGACGATCATCATGGAGGGACCCGTGTAGGTCTCCGCCCCGCCGCCGCCGATGACCAATCTCGCGACCGTATAACCGGACGGACAGCCCCCGGCTGGGTTCGTCCCCTGGCAAGGCACGCTGACCGGATTGTATCCATCGGTGGCGTACACCCCGCACCACGAGCCGGGAGGCTCGGCGATGGCGTTCAAGCACTTGCGGCCGCTGACGTTGGTGCAGACGTCGCCGTTGGCCTCGACGGCCCCGGCGACGCTGAGGGCGCCGCCGACGCTGACCGCGCGGGCGACCTGGGCGTCGCCGCCCACGGCGAGCGAGCCCGTGGTCTGCGCCGCGCCGTTGACCTGCAGCTTGTAGCCCGGCGTCAGGTTCGCTCCCCCGATGGCTACGCCGCCGTCGTTGCGGGCGAGGACCGTGTTGAGCGCGTTGTTGCCGGTCGTGATGATGTAGTTGTACACGCCGACGGGCGCGGGATACGTCGTGGCGAGGGTCAGCCGCTCGGACCATACGGCCTTGGCCGTGATGAAGAGGGCGAGGCCCGCCAGCGCCAGCTTCAACGCCCGAGCGTCCAGCACGATCACCAACCGGCCGCCGCGCTTTCTCATGATGGCGGCTAGTATAGCGACGGGGCCCTTACGTTTCAATCCCCCGCACGCGTCTCATGAGCGCTCCCTCGTTCATGCGACCAGAATGCGACATGAAGGGCTACGACCGTCCATGGGCCCGTCCGTGAGTCACGGCTATAATCGTGTCACTGGCGGCCCAGGAGGCCTTGATGGTGAAGCCGGACTCCAATCGCGTCATCCGGGTCGTCGGGACGGCGGCTTCGGGGCGGGCGGTCGTTGAACTCGTCCGCGCGCTGAGACCGGACGTCGCTCTGCTCGACATCGACATGTCCGGGCTCGGCGGGCTCGCCGCGGCCGCGGAGTTCCGCCGGATGCTTGCGGCCTGCCGCGCGATCATGATGGACATGAGCGGCGACCTCGAGCGCGTGCGTCAGGCCGTCGCCGCCGGCGCGAACGGCTATGTCCGCCTGGACGCCGGCCCCGATGTCCTGCGGCGCGCCATCGAGACCGTGCATCAAGGGAAGTCGTTTTTCACCGCCGCGGGTCCTCGCGGCGCGGGTGAGGACGGGCTGTCGCCTCGAGAGCGCGAGGTCCTGATTCTGATTGCGAGCGGCCGCAGCAACAAGGACATCTCCGCCCGGCTGGAGATCGGTCTGCGCACCATCGAAACGCACCGCGCGCGGCTGATGAGCAAGCTCTCTCTCGCCAACACCGCCGGACTCACGCGCTACGCGCTCTCCCACAGCCTCATCAGCTTCGAATAAGCGCGGCCCTCCCCGGGCGCGGCCGACGGTAAGTACGGATGCGCGTCCGCGGCGTATCTGCTAAAGTACTAAGCTTATGAATCAGAGCAAATTACAGCTGCCGGCCGCGGCAATCGTCGACAGCGTTCGCGAACCGCTGCTGCTGATCGACGAAAAGCTCCGGGTGATCAAGACCAACCCCTCGTTCGACCGCCTCTTCGAAGTGAAGAGCGAGGAGGCCGTGGGCAGGCCCCTGCCGGAGCTCGGCAACGGCCAGTGGGACATCCCGAGCTTGAAGGCCCTGCTCGATCGGCTCCTCACCCGCAAGGAATCCTTCGACGACTTCGAGGTCGACCACGACTTTCCGACGATCGGACGCCGCGTCATGCTGCTCAACGCCCGACTGGTGAGACAATCCCCCGACAGGGCCCCCCTCGTCCTGCTCGCCTTGGAGGACGTGACCGAGCGCCGGCGCGCCGAGGCGCTCCTCGCGGCCCACTCCGCGGCGCTCGAGCGCTCGAACCGAGACCTCGAGGAGTTCGCTTACGTCGCCTCGCACGACCTGCAGGAACCCCTGCGCATGGTCGTCAGCTACACGCAGCTCCTCTCCAACCGCTATAAAGGGAAGCTCGATCAGGACGCGGACGACTTCATCGGTTTCGCGGTCGACGGCGCCAAGCGCATGCAGAAGCTGATCGGCGACCTCCTCGCCTACTCCCGCCTCGACCGGCCCGCCCCCTCCGCCGAGCCCTCGGACTCGGGCCGCGCGCTGGCCGACGCCCTCGCCGCGCTATCCACCGCGCTCGATGAAAGCGGCGGCAAGGTCGTAGCGGAAGCATTACCGTCCGTCGACGTCGACTATGGCCAGCTCGTCCAGCTGTTCCAGAACCTGATCGGCAACGCGTGCAAGTTCAAGTCCGACCGTCCTCTCGTCGTCCGCGTCGCCGCCGTCCGCGACGGCGCCATGTGGAGCTTCCGGGTCGAGGACAACGGGATCGGCATCGACCCCCGGCACTTCGAGCGGGTCTTCATCATCTTCGAGCGCCTGCACGGCGCCGAGACGCCCGGCAGCGGCATCGGCCTGGCGCTCTGCCGCAAGATCGTCCAGCGCCACGGAGGACGCATATGGATCGAAGCCGTGCCGGACGGCGGCGCCGCCTTCCGCTTCACTTTGCCCGCTTTCAAAGGAGCCCGCCCATGACGACAGACGCGCCCACGACGCCGATCGAGATACTGCTCGTCGAGGACAACGCCGGCGATGTGCGCCTGCTGCGCGAGACGCTCCGCGACGCGCGGATCAGGAACGTGATCCGCGTCGCGACGGACGGTGAGATGGGTCTGGCGTATCTGCGCCGCGAGGACCCCTACGCCGGCGCGGCCCGGCCCGACCTCGTCCTCCTCGACCTGAACCTGCCGCGCAAAGGCGGCTGCGAGGTCCTGGCCGAGATCAAAAACGATCCCAAGCTGTGCGTCATCCCGGTGGTGATCCTCACGACCTCGAAGGCTCAAGAGGACATCGTCAAGAGCTACCAGCTCCACGCGAACTGCTACATCTCCAAACCCGTCGAGCTCGAGGGCTTCGTCAAGGTCGTCAGGGCCATCGAGGAGTTCTGGTTCAGCGTCGTGCGCCTGCCCAAGGAATAGCCGCCGCCATGGTCACCGACAAGATCCGGCTCCTGCTCGTCGAGGACAACGCCGCCGACGCGCGCCTGATCCAGGAGCTCCTCGGCGACTCGAAGACGGCCCGGTTCGAGGTGACCCGCGCCGCGAGCCTCGAAGAGGCCCGCGCACGGGGGAAGGCCGCGCGCTTCGACGTGGCGCTCCTGGACCTCACCTTGCCCGACTCGCGCGGGCTCGACACCTTCCACCGCTTTCATTCGCAGAACCCCGCGCTTCCGGTCGTGATCATGACCGGCCTCGACGAGGAGGGCTTCGGCGTCGACGCCGTCAAGAGCGGCGCCCAGGACTATCTGGTCAAGGGCGAATCCGCCACCCAGGGCTTGGTCCGCACGCTGCGCCACGCCATCGAACGCCGGGAGATCGAGGCGGCCCTGCGCCTGAGCATCGACGAGTTCCGCGCCCTCTCCGAAGCCGTGCCGCAGATCGTCTGGATCACGCGGGCGGACGGCTGGTGCCTGTTCTTCAACCGTCAGTGGACCGATTACACCGGCCTCACCCTCGAGGAGAGCGTGGGCGACGAATGGATCAAGCCTTTCCATCCGGAAGACCGGCAGGTCGCCTGGGACGCCTGGAAGAAAGCGACGACCAAGAACGCCCCCTACGACCTCGAGAGCCGTCTGCGCCGGGCGGACGGCGAGTATCGCTGGTGGCTGATCCACGGCGTCCCGCTGCTCGACGACTCCGGCGCCATCATCAAATGGTACGGCACCTGCACCGACATCCACGAGCTGAAGACGGCGGAACTCAATGTCGTCCGCGCCAACCGCGTGCTCGCGGAAAGCGAGGAGAACTACCGCCAGCTCTTCAACGCCGTGGCCGACCCGCTCGTCATCATCGACTCCGGCTCCGGGCTGATCGTGGACGTCAACGAGGTCGCGCTGCGCCTGTACGGCTATAGCCGCGAGGAGCTTCTCGGCAACAGCGCCAGGATGCTGTCCGCCGAGCCCGACAAGAGCGACGACGCGCTCGAACGCGTCCAAAACGCCGATGATACGGAGGTCTTGCTGCGGACGCATCGCGGCAAGAACGGCGAGACCTTCCCGACTGAGATCCGCATCTCGACCTTCATCCGCGGCGACCGGCGCCTCCTCATCGCCGCGATCCGAGACATCTCCGAACGAGTGGCGACCCAGCGGCAGATTGTGGAATCCGAGAACAAGCTGCGTCAGGCGCAGAAGATGGAGGCCATGGGCCGGCTCGCGGGGGGCGTGGCGCACGATTTCAACAACATCCTGACCGCCATCCTCGGGCTGGCGGACATAGCGATCGCGGCGCTGCCCAAGGACCACCCGGTCCGAGAGGACATCATGGAAGTCCGAAGCGCGGGATTCCGAGCCGCCGGACTCACCAAGCAGCTCCTCGCCTTCTCGCGACGGCAGGTCACCTCCCCCCGGGTCATGGATCTCGACGCCACGGTCGCGGGCCTGGCGAAGATGCTCGCCCGCATCATCGGCGAGCACATCAAGCTCGTCATCGAACCCGGGCTCGCCGGGAGGCACATCAAGGCAGATCCCGGACAGATCGAGCAGCTCGTGCTGAACCTCGCCGTCAACGCGCGCGATGCCATGCCCGGAGGAGGCACGATCACAATCAAGACCGCGACCGAGATGGTCGGCAGAGAGGCCGCCCAGCGCGACGGTCTCTTCGACGGACCCCACGCGGTCCTGACCGTTTCGGACACCGGCACCGGCATGAGCGACGAGGTCAAAAGCCACCTGTTCGAGCCTTTCTACACGACAAAGGAAAAAGGGAAGGGCACCGGCCTCGGCCTTTCCACCTGCTACGGCGTCGTCAAGCAGAACGGCGGCTCCATCCAGTGCGTCAGCGCCGTCGGCGCCGGGACGAGCTTCAGGATGCTGTTTCCCCATACGACGGGCGCGCTCGCGCCGGCCGCCCGCGCGAACGGCGCGCCGGCGCCGAAGGGCGGAGAGACGATCCTCGTCGTCGAGGACGAGGAGCCGGTCCGCCGATTGTGCGCGCGCATCTTGCGCGGCCTCGGTTACGCGGTGCTCGAGGCCGCCGACGGCGCGGAGGGGCTCGCGCACGTGCGCGGTGACGCGAAGCGCGAGATCCGACTGGTCCTGACGGATATGGTGATGCCGAAGACCAGCGGCTGGGATCTGTCCCGGCAGGTAGCGGAGATCCGCGAGGATATCCCGGTCCTGTTCGTCTCGGGGTATACGGAAGACACTTTTGAGAACCTGTGCCTGCTCAACGGCCCCGCGGACATCCTGACCAAACCCTACACCGCAGAGGCTCTCGCCGTCAGCGTGCGGGCCGCGATAGACCGCGGTCGCGCGTAAAGGCGCGCCCATCCCCTCCCCTCAAGGGGAGGGGTGTTCAAGTAGTACAATGCCGGCACGCCCCCGTAGCTCAGTTGGTTAGAGCAGCCTGATGCGGCGCCTGCGGCGCCGCATATTCCTTATCCCCCCGCCCCCATCCCCTCCCCTCAAGGGGAGGGGTGTTCAAGTAGTACAATGCCGGCACGCC
>CAZTZW010000008.1:0-21216 GCA_964618085.1 uncultured Elusimicrobia bacterium | reverse complement strand
CGCCGGCGCGCGCTGGACCGCCAAGCAGCTCTCCGTCGAGGCGGCCGCGCGCCACCTGGTCGCGCTGCGCCGCGCCTTCGGCGGCTCGCTGCTGCTGCTGGGCGGCAAGGAAGCCGCCGAGCGCGCGCGCAACCGCCGCATCGCCGCCCGCGCCAAGCGGCTCGAGCCGTCCCTGCCCCTCGTCACCCCGCCGCACCTCCCGCTGCGCTCGTTCGCGGGCGTGGTGGGCCTGTGCGACGCGCTCGTCACCACCGACAGCCTCGCCGTCCACATCGCGACCGCTCTGGAGGTGCCCGCCGTCTGCCTGGTGGGCCCCACGTGCGCGCAGGAGCTGGACTTCGCGGGCGCGGGCTTCGCGCTCAAGCCGCCGTCGGGCTGCGCCTGCTTCTACGCGGCGCGCTGCCCGGAGCCCGTCCACTGCCTCGACGAGATCCCCGCGAGCGCCGTCGTCGCGGGCGTGAGGCGATGCCTGAGCTGAAGCCCCGCGTCGTGGTCATGGTCCCGACCTACGACGAGCGCGACAACGTCGGCCCTCTGGCCGACGCGGTCCTGGCCCTCGGCGTCCCCGGCCTGGAACTGGTCTTCGTCGACGACGAGAGTCCCGACGGCACCGCCGCGCGCGTGGCGGAGCTCTCGGCCTCGAACCCCGCCGTGCGGCTGCTGAGCCGCCGCCCGCCCGCCGGACGCGGCCTGGCCGGGCGCGACGGCTACCTCTACGCGCTGGAGCGCGGCGCGGATTTCGTCATCGAGATGGACGGCGACCTCTCGCATCCGCCGCGCCACATCCCGGAGCTGCTGGCGGCCATGTCCGACGCGGATATCGCCGTCGGCTCGCGGCTCGTGGCCGGCGGCAGCGACCGCGACCGGCCCTTCCATCGGCGCCGCCTCACCCTCTCCGCCAACGCCTACGCCCGCGTCCTCCTCGGCCTGCCCATCGCCGACGTGAACTCGGGCTACCGCTGCTTCTCGCGCCGCGCGCTCGAGGCCCTCTCGCCGGCGACGCTGACGTCCGAGGGCCCCTCCATCCTGCACGAGACTTTGCACCGCGCCGTCCGCGCGGGCCTGCGCGTGCGCGAGGTTCCCATCGAGTTCGTCGAGCGCAAGGCGGGCGCCTCGAAGCTCGGCCTGCGCCAGCTCGTCGCGGGCTGGCTCGCCATCTTGAAGCTGAGGCTGACGTGAGGCGGGCCGCCGCGGCCGCCCTGCTCGCGCTCTCGGCGGTCCTGCTCCTGGCGCGGCTGGGCCACTACGCGCTGTGGGACGACGAGGCCGGGACCGCCTTGACCGCGCTGGGCGTGCTCGAGACGGGCGACACGAGCGCGCTCGTCGGACGCAACCTGTTCGCCTACGGCGGCGGCGCGGAGCTGGAGGGCACGCGCCTGCGCTACATGCCGCCGCTCCAAGCCTGGCTGGCGGCGCCCTCGCTCGCGCTGCTGGGCCGCGACAGCGCTCTGGCGGCGCGCCTGCCCTTCGCGCTGTGCGCTCTCGGCGCGGTGGGCCTCATGCTGTTGTGGCTCTTCCGCGCGCGCGCTGACGGCGTCGACCAGTACGTGTTCTCCGCCGCCCTCCTGGCCAACGCCTCCTTCTTCCTGTACGGGCGGCAGGCGCGCTACTACGCGCCGGCGCTGCTGTGCACCTTGGCCGTCGCCTACCTGTACGTGTTCTGGGACGGCTCGCGCCGGCGCCTCGCGTGGCTCGCGGCCTGGTCCACGGCCCTGCTCGCGCTCAACTACCTGAGCTTCGCCGCGCTGTGGCTGTGCCTGGCCGCCGACGACGCGGCGTTCGGCCGCCGCGCGCGCTCCCTCGACCGCAAGGACTGGGCTCTCCTACTGCTGCCCCAACTCGCCGCGGCCGCCGTCCTGCTCTCCGTCTGGAGCCCCTTCGGCAAGGACGTCATGGAGCGCGTCTCGGGGGCGTGGCTGAGCGACGTCGCGACGTCGGTCTGGTACGCCCTGCGCGACCTCCAGCGCTGCGAGATGCTGTTCGTGCCCCTGCTGGCCGCGGCGCCGCTGCTCTACCGGCGCGCGCGCGACCCCTGGCTGCTGCGCGCGCCGCTGGCCGTGGCCGTCTACATCCTCGCGGTCGCCTGTCTCGCCCCCCTTCCCGCGTCCGGGCCGCGCGTGGCGCAGGTGCGCTACTTCGTCCCGCTCATCCCGCTGGGCCTGGCACTCGCGGTGCTGTGCGCCCGCGCCTTGCCGCGGAGGCGGCGCCTCTCCCTCGCGCTGCCCATCTTGGTCTTGGCCGCCCAGGCGATGACGATGCGAGACTTCGTCCGCGAGCTTATCGCCCCGCCCGGCGACCCCTACCGCGCGGCCGCCGACTGGGTGAACGCCCACGTGCCCGAAGGCGGCACCGTCTGGGTCGCGCCCGAGCACATGACCTACCCTCTCATGTTCCACGCCCCTCGCGCGGTGTATGCCTGGCAATTGGACTCGCCGCCCCGCCCGGACCTGGCGGGCCTGCCCGACATCCATTACCGCGGCCGGGTCCCTCCCGACTACGTCGTGGCCTTCGGACCGGCCGCCGCGCCCGTCGAGCGGATGCTCGCCGCCGCGCCGGCCGGCGTCGGGCGCTACGAGCGCTTGACGACGTTGGACCGATACTGGCAGGACCTCCACCGTCCCGAATTGTTCTGGCGCCGGGGGGCCCCGGTGACCGATTTCGATAGGGAAACCCAGGCTATTCATGTTTATAAACGGCGGATGTGACCAGAATTCGCTAGAAGTTGCCTTGCTTACCCGTCGCGCAGGCCCTATACTTACTGACGATTCATGACATTCCCATTCCATAAAGGATGGCACGCTCGTACGCGCCCGACCACCGGAGCGTCCCTGGTCGAGGTGATGGTCGCCGTCACGGTGCTCACCATCGGCGTGCTGGGCCTGCTCTCGTCCTTCGGGGCCATCCAGCGCAGCATCCAGCTGTCCAAGGGCAAGACCTTGGCGTCGAACCTGGCCCAAGAGCAGCTGCACATCATCATGCAGCAGCCGTACTACCAGGTCATCCCTTCGCCCGCCCCCGCCCCCACCATGTCCGGCTTCCCGTACGACGACTCCTACTTCACGCCCGAGACCGTCCTTCAGGGCGGCATCAGCTACCGCCGGCTGACCTACATCCAGACGGTGCAGGAGAACTCGGGCACGCTCCAGACCTTGCCTCCGGAGACGCCCGACACGGGCATGCGCCTCATCACTGTCACCGTGCTGTGGACGGAGGCCGGACAGACCAAGAACCTCCAGCTGCGCAGCGTCCTGGCCAACCCCGACACGGTCATGTCCAACTCCGCGTTGACCGGCAAGGTCAAGATCTCGGGCACGACCACCGGCATCCCCAACGCCTTGGTCGTCGTCGCCGAGAACGTAGGCTGGCGCGACACGAGCAACGCCTCCGGCGACTACTCCATCTCGCTGTCCCCCGGCCCCGGAACCCTCGTGGCCTCGGCGCGCGGCTACTTCACGGCGTACGTGGACGTGACCGCTCTGGCCAACGCCAGCGTGAACACCGACATCTCGATGACGGCGATGTCCTCGGGCTCGGTGACCGGGACGGCCTGGGTCCACCCCGGCCCCGTCATCAGCCAGGTCGTGGCCTCGACCGTCCAAGCCAACGGCTTCATCGCCCAGTTCATCGAGCTGTACAACCCCACCGACGAGGACATCGTGATCGGCGGCGACCCGCCCGCCATCCGTGTCAACTTCCAGACCGCTCCCGGCTGCTCCGGGGCCGTCACCTGCGCCGACGCCACCTACGGCATCAAGCTCGTCTACGTCAACACCACCATCGAGGCCCGCAGCTACTACGTCATCGCCAACACGACCACCTTCACCATGAGGGGCAGCTCGGTCGCGGTCGACGCCTACTACAACAACGGGGCGCACTCCTACTGCTCCCCCATGCCGGGCGGGGCGCAGTGGAACGCCCCTTCCATAAAGCAGCTCATGCTGGTCCCCCACGGGGGCTCCGTGTGGCTGACGAACGCCAGCGGCGACATCCTCGACACCGTCGGTTGGGCGCACAACGCGAACACACCCCCGCTCCAGGAGGGCAACTACATCAACCTGGGAGCGACCGGCCTCCTCGACTCGGTCCAGATCGTGCGCGCCTCCAGCGCCGCCTTCTACAGCAACTCCTACGGCCGCGCCTACGACTCCGGCAGCAACAACGTGGACTTCACCACGGCCAGCTTCGTCTACGACGTGTTCAACGTGGAGGAGGGCGCCCAGACCGTCGTCGCCGGCGTCCCCGCCGTCGGCGCGGTGATCTCAGCCAACGACGGCCTCTCGAACCCGACGACGGCCTACGCCACGGGCAGCCCGCCGCGCGCCGCCTTCGCCTTGACCCAGGTCGCGACCGGCACCTGGACGGTCATCATCGCCAGCGGCACGGCCCAGAAGCAGACGACCAACGCGGTGACCATCGCCGCCACGGGCTCGACCTACGTGTACCCCAGCAGCACGACCTTCCTCGATGAGGAGGCCGTCAGCGGCTTCATCAGCGGCCGGGTCGTGGACGCCAACGCCGTGCCGCTCAACAACATCACCATGAGCCCCGGCGCCTTCGGCGCGGAGGTCGTCACCAACGCCAGCGGGCGCTACCTGCTCACGGTGTCCACGGGCATCGTCGGCGTCACGGCCAACGCCGACAACGACAACCCCTCCTACATCTCCTTGTCGTCGGCGAACATCAGCGTCGGCCTCGGACAGATCGTCAGCGGCGTGGATTTCGTCCTGTCCCAGGGCGGCCGCTTCTCCGGCTTCGTCTCCCGCGACGGGACCAACGCGCTGCCCGGCATCGCCGTCACCGCCACCGACAGCAACGACGTCTCCCGCGACATCCAGGTCTCCGACGTCAACGGGCGCTTCACGACCATCAACATCGCCACCGGCACCTACGACATCACCCCCATCCTGGATTCGCTGGAGAGCTCCACGCCCACCAAGGTCACCGCCACCGTCACCGCCGGCGCGACGGTGAGCGTCGGGACGTTCACCGTCACCGGCGCGCTCGGCACGATCGCCGGCAACGTGACCGCCGGCGGCATCCCCATCGCCACGGGCGTGCTCATCGTCGTGACGACCAAGACCCTCGCCGGCTCCCCGCCCGCCGCGCCCGCCCTGAGCACGGCCACGCTGACCGATTCCGCCTACTACATCACCTCCAGCCGCGAGGACGGGACGTTCTCCGTCGACGTGCGGGGCAGCACGAACCCGGTCTACCGCGTCTACGGCTACTACTACGCGAGCGCCAACGGCGGCGCCGACAGCGGCACCAGCCGCACGGCCACGGCGAGCGTGCTGGCGGGACAGACCACGTCCCAGGTGAACCTCGCATGGTGAGGAACCGCTCCCGCCGCGGCTTCACCTTGCCCGAGGTCCTGGTGACCGTGGCCATCGTCGGCATCATGTCCGGCATGGGCGCGAGCGTCCTGCTCCAGGTCAACCGGTTCTTCATCATGAGCAAGACGCGCCTGGAGCTCCAGCGCGAGGCGCGCGCCGTGATGTACCTGCTGACCCGGACGCTGCGTCAGGCGAAGTACAGCACCATCACCATCGACCGCTTCTCCTCCAGCCAGCCGTTCTATTCCCGCATCACCTTCACCAAGCAGCAGGGAGGCACTGTCTCTTACCGCCTCAACGGCACCAACCTGCAGCAGGTCGTGGGCACGCGGGTGAGCACGCTCAGCAAGAACGTGAAGTACCTGGCCTTCACTTTCCCGCGCTCGGACGACATGGGCATCCTCTCCGTCTCGGTGACGCTGCAGCAGAACATCTATCAAGGCCGCGTGAAGGCGCTGCACATGGCCTCGGAGAAGGTACAGGTGATGAACGAATGAGCGATCCACGAAACTCCCGCGGCCAGGTGCTGGTCGGCGTCATCCTGGTGATGATGGCGCTGATGATCATGGTCCCCGCGCTGGTCCAATGGGTCCAGCAGGACGCGCGCTTCTCCGTCAAGGACAAGAAGTCCGCGACGGCCTTCAACCTGGCCCAGGCCGCCATCGAGCGCGGCATGTGGAAGCTCAAGAGCAGCACGAGCACTTGGGCCGCCGCCTCGGGCGGCGCCACCATCGCCGGCTACAACTTCGACGTCACCTACAAGGACGTCACGGGCGGCACCTACCGCATCCGCTTCGAGGCGGGCACCCTCAACGGGGCGGCCGTCGTGACGATCATGGGCGAGGGCCGCGACAGCTCCTCGAACCAGACCCGCGCCATCGAGGCCGTCTACCAGAACCTCGCCATCCCCGGCGCCATCATGGCGGGCGGGAACCTCACGCAGGCCGGCACCTCCATCGTGCACTGGGGGCCGGTCCTGGCCTGGGGCGTCACCACGCTCTCGGGCAGCGCGCTCACCGAGGGCTATCCCCGCAAACTCTCCAAGCAGTGGGTCAGCCCCTTCGACACGAACGGCCTGACGCCGCCCAACACCGACAACCTCGAGTGGTGGTCGGACTACGACGTGCCCGACCTGCCGCAGTTCGACTTCACGACGCTCAAGTCCTCGGCCATCGCCACCAACACCTACAACTGCAATGGCGCCTGGAACGCCTCCATCCTCAACCAGGTGCTCTGCAACACCGGCTGCACCGCCTGCAACATCCGCGGCCTCAACGACGACAACCGCCGCGGCAACAACTACGTCTGGTACTGGGACCAGGACGTCATCATCAACGGCATCGGCATCAAGGGCACGACCATCGTGCGCGGCAACCTCTCGCTCTACGGCGAGGACGACGGCAACGTCAGCATGAACATGCGCGTCCCCTTCGGGGCCTGGCGCGAGTACCAGAAGATCGACAACGCCGCGACCAACACCTACCCGGGCGACAACGGCTACCAGAGCGTCAAGAACGAGTACCAGCTGGGACTGGGCGACGACACCGTCGAGGGCGGCGCCACCGGCAACGACCTCGGCTTCAACGGCTTCGTCTACGTGGGCGGCGACATCTTCATGGCCTCCGGCAGCGCCGCCGACGTCTACGGCGCGGTCTGGGTGGTGGGCGCGTGGAACTCGCTGAGCAACAACATCATCTTCTACAACGACCAGCTCGACGTCCCCACCATCAACGTCGTGCTCGTGCGCCAATCGTGGGAAGAGGTCAGCGCCAGCACGACGACGTGGGCGCCCTGAGCCCGTGACGCCGCGCCGTCCCGCGCCCGCGGACCTGCTGCTGGCCGGCTGCCTGCTCTTCTCGCTGGCCATGTGCCTCGGGCCGCTGGCCAACCCCGACCTGCCCTGGCACCTCGCGGTGGGTCGGCGCATCTGGGCCGAAGGCGCCGTCCCCCGCACGGACTATCTCTCCTGGACCATGGCCGGCCGGCCTTGGGCGGATTTCGAGTGGCTGACCCAGCTCCTGTTCTACGGCCTCGACGCGGCCGGGGGCATGACGGCGCTGTGGGCGTTCAAGGCGCTCCAGTTCGGCGCGCTCGCGCTGCTGTTCGCGGCGCTGCTGCGGCTGTGGGGCCTCTCCAAGACCTGGGTCGGGCTCGCGGTCTTCTCCCTCATCGCGACCTTGCGCATCTTCATCCAGATCCGACCGGAGAACGCCTCCTTGCTCCTCTTCACGCTCCAACTGCTGGTCCTCGAGGCGCGGCGACTGGGCCGTCTGCGCCTCTCGGACGGCGCGCTCCTCGGGGCGCATGTCGCGGCGTACGCGCTGTGGGCGAACCTCCACGCGGGTTTCCCCATGGGCCTGGCCCTGTGCGCCTGCTACGGCCTGGGCGAGCTTTGGTCGGGCGCGCGGATGGGCCGGACCTCGCCGCTGCTCTGGGCGGCCGCGGGCGCCGCGGGCACCTGTCTAAACCCGTACGGGCCGCGCCTTTACGCCGTACTGTGGGAGCACTGGCAGGACCTCTCCTCCCTGCGCTCCCTCATCAACGAGTGGTCCGCCCCGCGCCTGGGCGGCCTGCACGGGTACTGGCTGCTGCTGCTGTTCTCGCTGGCGGGCTTCATCGCCTCCGCGGCGAGGCGCGCGCCGCTGCCGGTCGAGCACGTCCTGGCCGCTTTGCTCTTCGGCCTCTGGGCCTCTCGCTCGCTGCGCACCACGGCCTATCTCATCCTGCTCGTCTTCCCCCTCGGCCTGCTGGCCTGGAGCCGCCTGCCCTCGCCCGACTGGTGGCGGCGCGCGCGGCCCTGGCTGCTCGGCGCGTTCTTCGCGCTCGCGGCCTGGAACACCGCCGGCGCCATGCGCCGCACGGACTACCTGCGGGTCATCAAGCCGCCGACGAACCTCGAGCCCGAGGCCGCGGTCGCCTACCTCCGCGCCGAGAAAGCCGCGCTCGGGGACCTCAAGCTGTACAACCCCTGGGACTGGGGCGGCTATCTCGACCTCGAGCTGTATCCCGACTACCGCGTCTACATGGACGGCCGCTACATCTTCCACGACCTGCTCAAGGAGGTCAACGAGACCGAGGGCAGCCCGACGCGCCTGACCAAGCTCCTGGACCGGCGCGGCGTGGAATTAGCGCTCTTGATGAACACCGGCCGCATCGTCAGCTTCCGTGGTCAGTCGGCCTGGCGCCCGTTCGACGTCTACGCCCTGCCGCCCAAAGACTGGGCTCTCGTGTACTTCGACCGCCAGTCGCTCATCCTCGTGCGCCGCTCCGCCGTCTCCGCCGACTGGCTCGCGAGCCGCGAGTTCCGCCACATCCGCCCGCACGACCTGCGGCACCTCGGCCTGCGCGTGCTCTCGGGCTGGCTGCCGCTCGCCGAGGTGGAGAAGGAGGTCGACCGCTACCAGCGCGACATCGGCGACCCTTTCGAGAGCCGCGTGCTCGCGAAGTGGCTCGCGGACTTCAAGCGGGGTCTCGAGCAGGCCGACGCGCTCAAGGCGCCGCAGGCGCGTACACGTCCGCGTCCGGGTTCGAATAGACCCGCCGCGAAGAGCCCTTGATCCAGGCCAGGCCGCCCGCGTCGATGTCGCGCTTGAGCCGGCCCTCCGCGAACACGTAGTCCGCCTTCTCCCAGAGCAGGCGCTCCCGCTCCCGGGGGTCCGCCGCGGAGCGCAGGCGCTCGAGCCAGGAGCGCGCCTCATCCTGGTCCACGCTCTGGGCCCAGTGCCCCCAGACCACGGACTTGCCCGCGGCCATGGCCACGAGCCCGCCCGTCTCCGGCGCGCAGAAGACGACCTCGTCGGGCTTCCCTTGCCGCGACAGGAACTCCAAGGCGTCCATGACGGTCGCGGGGACGTAGTAGCGGCCGCTCTCCCGCAGCGACAGGCTCAACGCGGTGTTGTAGCCGATGTAGCCCCACGAGGGCAGGCCGAGCGCGACGGCGATGGCGACCAGGCCCGCGGCCGTCTTGGCGCCGCCGCCGTCGCGTCGGGCGATGTCGGCGGCGGCCGCGCCGGCCAACAGGGCCAGCGGCAGCTGCGCGCCGAAGAGGAGCTTGCGCTGGAACCAGAACGGCAGGCGGCACAGCAGCAGCGCTCCCGCGGCCCAGGCCAGCAGCAGCGCGTGACGGCGGACGAAGTCGCGGCCGCCGCCGACGACTCCCCATACCGACAGGGCCAGTGCCGGAGCCAGCCCCGTCAGCACCGCGATCCAGGAGGGCGTGTCCATGCGGCCCAGCGCCTCGTGGCGCGCGAGCAGCGGGTTGCCCAGCGCGGTCCAGGCGACGTAGGCCGCGGCGGGAGCGGCGGCCAGGCCGATGGGGACCAACGCCGCGGGTCGGCGGCGCAGCGCGGCCAGGAGGACGGCCAGCAGGACCAACAGCGGCGCGACGTAGGGATGGACCAGCAACAACGCGGCGAGCGCGAGCCCCGCGAGCCAACCCCAGCGGGCCCTTTCTCCGGCGCACGCGCGGTCGAGCGCCTCGAGAAAGAACACGATGAGGGCCAAGGAATACGGGAAGAGAGCGTTCCACGTCAGCGACCAGGCGGTGTGCGAGTCGATGAACCAGATGTCCATCGGGACGTGGCTCTGGATGGCCTCGGCGCCGAGCATGACCAGGGCCAGGCCGCCCAGTCCCGCCCCGAGACCGGCCAGCAAGGTCGCCGACCACAGCGCGACGCCCGAGAAGCCCAGGCGCAGGGCCAGGCGGCGGAAGGCGGTCCAGAACAGGACCACGCCCAGGCTCTTGAAGACGAGCTGGACCACGCCCAGCTCCCCGCCCGTCCACGCGGCGACGCGGCCGACCGCGTAGAAGAAGGGCTGGACGAGGAAGGGCTCGTGGGGGATGGCGGTGAACTTGAGCTTGAACACGAACGCGCCCAGGAAGGCCTGCCGCGCCCAGGCCAGGTATGCGGATGAATCGGCCGCGTAAGGCGGCAGCAGCCAGAGATAGCGCTCGTGCTCGGGCGTCCACAGCCACGCGGCGAGGTACGGGACCGCCGTGAGAGCGGCCCAGCCCCACGGCCAGGCGACCGTCCACAGGCGCTCGCGGACCTTCTCCCTCATCGCGTCGCTCCCCGCCCGGCCGCGGCCCGGGCGAAGGCGGCCTTGTGCCTCTCGCGGAACTCCAACGACTTGGCGGTCGCCACGGCGCGCATGAAGCCGAAGTCGCTGGTCTCGCCGGAGACCTCGCCCGCGGCGACCTTCGCGGCCAGCGCGGCCCAGCGGCGGGTCTCCTCGTCGGGCGTCTCGTGCGGCTTCCAGAGGGTCTCGACGGGACGGCCGGCGGCCGTGAAGCCGTCGGGGACGCCCAGCGTGTAGACCTCCTCCCAGCGGCGCGGCGGGTCCAGCCGCAGCAGCGCCGGGCGGTCGAGGTAGTACAGGACGCGGGCGGCGTGATTGGGCTCGTCGAAGAGCAAGGTGGTCCCGGGCGGCGCGGCGGCCATGCGCGCGGCGACGCCCTCGAGCGTGCCCGCGATGTCCGCGAGCTGGCGGAAGAGCTCGCGGCCCGCGCCCCAGGAGAGGACGCAGAGGAGCGCGACGCCGGCGGCGGCGAGCCGCGGAGAGCGCGGCGCGAGCAGGCCCCGGGCGACGAAGAGCAGGAAGAAGGGGAGCGCGAACAAGGCCTGGCGCGGCGCGAAGTCGTAGCCGCTGAGACGGTCGGCGAGGAGGACGGCCGGCATGCCGCCCAAAGCGATCGAAGCCGCCAAGGCCCACGCGGCGTTCCACGCTCGCGCGCGGGTCAACGACCACAGTCCGGCCCCGGCCAAGGCGGCGTAGAGCGGCGCGGCGACGCCCACCCAGGCCGCGAAGCGGGTCTCGTCGTAGAAGCCGCGCTCCGGCGCTCCGGCCCAGCAGCGCAAGGTGGTCCACGCCTCCACGAGCGCGGCGCGCTGAGGGAAGGCGTAGTGGACGCGCGGCTCGGCGAGCAGGCCGGCGACCGCGTACAGCAGCCAAGGCAGGAACGCGAGGAAAGCGGCCGACGCCGCCAGGAGGAACGGCTTGAGCGAGGGCCTCCGCCAGCCGAGCAGCCACAGCCCATGGAAGCCCATGAGCAGGACGGCCCACGGGTGCGTATAGAGGAAGCCCGCCATCGCGGCGGCGTAGGCGGTGAACCCGCGCCATCCCCCATCCTCCACGGCGCGCAAGAGCAGTCCCGTCGTGAGCAGGGCCCAGAGGACCATGAAAGGATAGAAGTCCACGAAGCCGGAGAACTCGATGTGGTGGACGGAGACCGCCAGCAGGGCGCCGGCGAGCAGAGCGACGCCGTCCCCGAAGCGCCGCGCCGGCGCGCACAGCGCCGGGACGCAGGCCGCGCCGAGCAGGGCGGGTTGGAGCCTCAGCCACCACAGCTCATGAGAGGATTTCGCGAGCAGGAACGTGCCGAGGGGATCGAGCACGGCGTGCAGCGGCATGCGGCGCAGCAGGGGCAGCAATTCCGCGAGGGAAGCCGCCCGCGCGCTCAGGTAGAACTGCAGCAGCTCGTCCATGTCGAGGACATGGCGGCCCAGTCCCCAGGCCCGCAGGACGAAAGCGAGGGCCGTCAGCGCGGCGACGGCGGCCCAGAACCTCCGGGAGACGTCACGCTCCATCGGCCGATGGTATCACTTCGACGACGGGGCCAGGCGTCCTGCGTAGCGGACCTTGTAGAGGCCGTGGCGGGAGCTGACGTAGGCGACGCCTTCGATCTCATCGAGGGCCGCGTCACGGAGCCAGGGTCCCAGGCGGAAGGAGGCGACCCGGGCGCGCGTCGCGAGGTCGATGACGACGAGCTCGTTAGAGAGCAGGCTCGTCGCCAACAGGCGGTCGCGCACGCGGTCGATGGCCAGCCCGCGGACGCCGAACGTCGCGGGAATGAGCGCTTTCTCGCTCAAGGTCTCGGCGTCGAACGCCAGCACGCGGCCGTGCGCCGGAGAGGCGACGAGCAGCTCTTCGCGGCGCGCGTCCACCGCGAGCCGGTCCAGGCGAAGGTCGCCAGGCGCGGAAGCGACGGGAGCTAGCCGTGCCACGTCGAATCGGACGACCCCCCGCGCGCCCGTGAAGAACGCATGGTAGGCGTAGCCTCCGCGCGGGTGCATGACGAGACTGGAGATCTCCCCGCGGCCGTGCCGGAAGCGCCCGAGCAAGCGGCCGGTCGAGGCCGATAGCGCCGCACCGGGCTCCAGCCCCTTCTCGCGGCCCGACTCCGAGACGAGCAGGACGACGTCGCTGGCCGCGTCGTAGCCGATATAGGTCTCGTCCCCCGGCCCGGAGATGGGACCCACATCGACGCGGCGCTTGACGGCGAAAGTCGAGGCGTCCGCCCAGGTCAGCCGCCCCATGTCGCGCTCGAACACGAACAGCTCGCCGCGCCGCGGGTCCAAGCCGCAGAACTGGGCCCACCCCGTGCGCAGCCCCGTCGGCCTCAAGCGGGCCCCCGGAGCGTCCGCGTCGAGAGCCAGCAGCTCGTTCGTCCCATTGCCGCAGGCGTAGAGGCGGCGCCGGACCGGGTCGAAAGCGACCCAGGCCAAGTCGTCGGGGGTGTCGAGGGCGAACGAATCCCCCCCGCCGACGCGCTCCGCCTCGCGGGACATGAGATGGCGGACGCCGAAACGGGCCAAGGTCGGGTAGGGCAGGAGCACGGCGAGAAGGCCCGCGGCGAGGGCGGCCGCCGCCGGGCGGCGGCGCGCCCGCGCGAAGCAGGCGAGCGCGAGCAGGCACGCGGCGAAGACGGCCAGGCGTTCCCAGCGGGTCGAGTAGAAATAGACGGCCGCGTGGACGAAGCTCAGGGAGAACGCCTTCTCCAGCAGGTCGATCGCGCGGTCCACGGCCTGCATTCTGCAATATCCGAGCGCCGCGGGGCCTCGCCGCTCCCATAATGTTAATATCGCGTGGAGCGCCGCACGGGATTCCATTTGAAAAACAGTCTCTTTTCCGACACCCGTCTGCCCATCGCCGTCATGGCCGCGGCGACCGTCCTCTACGCGCTCCCCCTGTTCCAGAACGTCACGTACTGGGGCCGCCCCGACTGGGACCAGTTCACGTTCTGGAACGCCGTCCCGCGCGAGACTTTGCTGCGCTACGGCCAGATCCCCCTCTGGAACCCTTTCTCCAACGGCGGCAACGTGATGCTGGCGATGCCGCACTCCTCCTTCCTCTCTCCTCTCTATCTGCCGGTGCTCCTCCTCGGGCCGGTCGTCGGCCTCAAGGTGCAATGGGCCGCCTGCGTGCTCCTGGGGATGCTCGGGATGCACGCCCTGGCGCGCCGCTTCGACCTGGCGCCGTTCTCCCGGCTCCTCCCGCCCTTCGTCTTCATGCTCAGCAGCCTGTATTCCCTGCATCTGCGCGAGGGACACGCGGAGTGGGCCGTGATGGCGCTGCTGCCGTGGACCTTCCTGTGCTGGCTCCTCTCCCGGACGGACTCCCGCCACCTGGCCTCGACGGCCCTGTGCCTGGCCTTGATGATCTACTCGGGCGGCGTTTACATGTCGGCCATGACGGCGTTCTTCCTCGCCGCGCACGCGCTCGCCGGCGCCTGGGAGGAGCGGAGCGCGGCGCCGCCGGCGCGCCTCGCGGCCGCGCTCGCCCTGGCCGCTTTGCTCGCCGCCGCCAAGCTCGTGCCCATGCGCGAGCTGCTGCGAGAGAGCCCGCGTCCGACCATCGACTCGGGCCGCCTGGAGGCCATCCTGCTCCCCAAGCTGTTCATGCTGCGCGACCAGAACTTCCTCTACGAGAACCGCGACGCCGTCAGCGCGCGCGTGGGAACGAACTGGCACCGCGAGGGCTGGCACGAGTTCGGCGTCTATACCGGCGTGCTGCCCTTGCTCCTCGCCTTCGCCGGGCTCTACGCCCACTACCGGCGCCAGCGCGTCCTGTTCTGGACCGGCCTGGCCTGCCTGTGGGTGAGCATGGGGCGCACGGCGTGGTTCGTCGACCTCTGGGCGCTGCTGCACCGCCTGCCGCCCTACACCTCGCTGCAGGTGCCCTCGCGCTTCCTGACCTGCGTGCTGCTCTGCACGGCGCTCTTCGCGGGGCTGGGCCTCTCGGATTGGGAGAAGTCGTCCGTGAAAGGCTGGCGGCGCTGGGTCGCGCCCGGCGTCCTCCTCGTCGTGCTGTTGGACCTGCTCAGCGTGACGCGGCCCATCCTCGCCAACGCTTTCCCCATACCGCCCCTGGCCGTCTCCCGCGGCCTCGAGTTCGTCCAGGGCGGCGGCGACTTCAAGGCCCTCCTCGCCCAGGGCAGCAACAGCGCGATGTATCCCGCTTTGCTGGCCAACCGCGGCACCATCGCCTCCTACGACATCGTCGGGGTCAAGCGCGGGAAGGTCCTGGGCGTCGCCGACCCCGGCTACCGCGGCGAGGCCTACCTCGCGGGCTCCGGCGGGACGGCTCGCGTCGTCTCGTTCTCCCCCAACCGCGTCGAGATCGCCGTCGAAGCCGCGCGCGAGGACGCTCTCGTCTTGAACCAGAACTTCTCACGAGGCTGGAAAGTCCGGACCGCGAGCGGCTCGACCCCCGCGGTCCCCCGCGACGGTCTCCTCTCCGCGCCCGTCGGCGCCGGCGCGGCGACCGTCACCTTCGTCTACCGGCCGGCGAGCGTCCTGTTCGGCCTGCTGCTGAGCGCTCTGGGGCTGGCGGCCGCGGCGGCGCTATGGAGGTTCCCGCGATGACCGCCAAGACGCGGGAGCTCTCCGCCTTCGTCCTCGTCTACAACGAGCTCGACAACTTCGCGGAGACCGTGGAGGGTCTGCGGAAGGTCCTCGCCGACACGTGCGAACGCTTCGAGATCGTCATCGTCGACGACGGCAGCACGGACGGCAGCGCCGGACAGGCCGACGAGCTGGCGCGCCGCCATCCCGAGGTGCGCGTGGTCCGTCATCCCGAGAACCGAGGCTACGGCGCCGCCCTGCGCACCGGGCTGGAGGCCTGCCGCTACGAGCTCATCTTCTTCGTGGACGGCGACGGCCAGTTCGACCCGGCGGAGCTGCGCGGCCTGCTGCCCCTCATCGCCGGGAAGGACATGGCGCTCGGCTGGCGCCGCGTCCGCGCCGACGGCGCGCACCGCCGCCTGTTCGGCTCGCTCTGGAACGCGGTGGTGCGCCTGGCCTTGGGCGTCAAGGTCCGCGACATCAACTGCGCCTTCAAGCTCATGCGCGCGAGCGCGGTGAAGGACCTCGACCTGCGCAGCCGCGGCGCCGCCATCACCGCCGAACTGCTCTACCTCGCCCGGCGCCGCGGCGCGACCTGGGCCGAGGCGCCGGTGAGCCATTTCCCGCGCCGGCGCGGCCGCGCCACGGGCGCCAGCCCGGGCATCGTGCTCGACGCGTTCTGGGAGCTGGCGCGCCTGCTCCTGAGGCGGGCCCCGTGAAGGTCCTCCTCGTCAATCCGCTCCAGACGCGCCTGGTCGCCGGCCAGGGCCGCATCTACAACCGCACCTGGCCGCCGTTGGACCTCGCCTCCACGGCCGCGCTCCTGCGTGGACGCGGGCATGACGTTTCGGTGCTGGATGCGAATGCTCTCAGACTCGGCCCCGAGGAAGCGTCGCGCCGCGCCGCCGGCTTCGACCAGGTCTTCATCACCTCGACGAGCCTCGATCGCTGGCAGTGCCCGCACATCGACCTCGTCCCGTTCCTCGACGCCGTGCGCGCGTTCAAGGCCGTCGCTCCGCGCGTGTTCGTCATGGGCAGCCACGGCACCGTCAGGCCGGTGGAGATCCTCGAGATGACCGGCGCGGCCGGGGTCGTGCGCGGCGAACCCGAAGCCGTCGTGCCCGCGCTCGCCGACGGCCGTCCGCTCTCCGAGGTCGCGGGCCTCACCTGGCGCGACGGCTCCCGGAGCGTCTCCAACGCGGACGCGCCGCCCGTGCGCCTCGATGAACTGCCCCCGCCGGCCCTCGACCTCCTCCCCATGGAGCGCTACGCCTACGAGGTCCTGGGGGACCGCTTCACCCTCTTCGAGATGTCGCGCGGCTGCGCGTCGCACTGCACCTTCTGCCTGCTGAAGACCTACGGCGACGGCGTGCGGCGCAAGAGCGTCCCCCGCCTGCTCGCCGAGATCGAGGACGCGGTCTCGCGCGGCGTGCGCCGGGCCTACTTCATCGACCTGGAGTTCACCGTCCTGCGCAAGCAGGTGCTGGAGCTGTGCGACCGCCTCATCGAGAAGGACCTCGACTTCGAATGGTGCTGCCAGACGCGCCTGGACCTCGTCGACGACGAGCTGCTCGACCGGATGAAGCGGGCCAAGTGCACGCTCATCCACTTCGGCGTGGAGGCCGGCAGCGACGAGGCGCTGGCCCGCACCGAGAAAGGGCTCACCTTGGCCGCCGTCCGCGCGGGCATGGCGGCCGTCAAGCGCGCCGGCATCCGCACCGCCTGCTTCTTCATGATCGGCTTCCCCGAGTCCACCGAGAAGGACATGGCGGACATCGAGGCGCTGGCCCGCGAGCTCGCCCCCGACTATCCGCTGTTCCACATCGCGGCCCCCTACCCCGGCACGGCCCTGCACGAGCAGGTGAAGACCCATCCGAAGGCCCGCTTCAGCGACGGCTCGCTGTTCCCCGAGGCGGTCGAGGCGGAGCTGACCTTGGCCGACCTCAAGCGCCTGACGCGCTCCGCGTACCTGCGCTACTACGTGCGGCCCGGCTACGTGCTCGACCGGCTCACGAAAGCCTCCTGGGGAGAACTCTGGCGGCAGGCCCGGCTGTTCTGGGCCTTCGTGCGCGCATGAGCGAGAAAGCCCGCCGCCGCCTGCTGAGCCTGCTCCCCGCCGCCGCCTACCTGGCCGTCGTGCTCGTCGTGCTGGGCAAAGCCCTGTTCAGCGGCGCGCTCATGCTCTCCGCCCTGGGCGAGGACCTCGGCGGCTACTACGTGGGCATGCGCCAGTTCGGCTTCTCCGAGCTCGCGCGCGGCAACCTGGCGCTGTGGAACCCCCTGCTCTTCTCCGGCATCCCCTACATGGGGAACTTCGAGTCCGCTCTGCTGTACCCGCCCAACTGGCTGTACTGCGTCCTGCCCTTGGAGCTCGCGGTGGACGCGGGCATCGCCCTGCACCTGTTCATGGCCGGCTTCTTCACCTTCCTGTGGCGCCGCCGCGCCGGGGCCGGCCGCGTCGCGGCCTGGCTCTCCGGTCTGCTCTTCATGCTCTCGGGACCCTATTTCCTCCACATCTATCCCGGCCACCTCTCCAACCTCTGCGTCATGGCGTGGACCCCGCTGCTCTTCCTGGCCCTCGACGGCTGGTTCGAGTCCGAGGAGCCGCGCTGGTGTCTTCTGGGCGCCGCCGTGGTCTCCCTGCAGATCCTGGCGGGCCATCCCCAGTACGTCTACTACACGGCCATGGGCGCGGCGCTGTACACGGGACTGCGCCTGCACGGCGAACCTCGCGCCTGGCGCCGGACGTCGGGCGTCGCCGCCCTCTACGCCGGTGCGGCCCTCCTCTGCGCGGTGCAGGTGCTCACGGGACTCCAGACGCTCCCCGACCTCTCGCGCGGCGTCGCCTCGCAGTACGACTTCGCGCGGACGTTCTCCTTCCCGCCGGAGAACCTCGCCACCCTGCTGCTTCCCAACCTCTTCGGCGACATCTCGCGCCAAGCCTACTTCGGCCGCTGGCATCTCTGGGAGACGTGCCTCTTCACCGGTTCCATAGGCCTGTTCCTGGCCCTTCACGGCGCCGCCAAGCGTGACGCGCGCGGGAAGCGTACCGACCTGTGGATGGCCGTCGGCGCCGTCTTCCTGGGGATGGGCGCCTTCACCCCGCTCTACGACGTGCTCTACCATTACCTGCCCGGCTACGGGATGTTCCGCGGCACGGCCAAGTTCATCTACCTGGCCGCCCTGTTCATCGCCGCGCTGGCCGGGACCGGCTTCGACCGGCTCCTGCGCGAGCGCCGGACGCCGCCGCCTTTCCTCGCGCTCGCCGGGACCGGCGTCGTGCTGACGGCGCTCTGGGCCTGGATGAGCCTGCCGCCGGAATACGGCCAGCTGCGCCCCTGGCAGGCGCTGTTCGAGGGGCTGGAGAAGACCAAGCAGACCTTCTTCCCGCCCTGGCGCTACCACTCCTTGGACGTCGTCACGGGCGCGGCCGCCTTCGCCGGCGAGGAGGCCCTGACCCGCGGGCGCGTGCTGCTGCTCGCCGCCCTGGCGCTGTACCTCGCGGGCTACTGGCGCCGCTGGGTCTACGGGTTGGCCGTGCTGGCGGTGCTGGAGATGCTCGTCTTCGCGCGCGGCTACGCCGCCGTGATGCCGGCGCAGGCGCTGTACCCTCCGACCTGGCGCGAGGCGACGGCGCGCCTGGACCCCGACGAGCGCGTGCTGCACGTCGGAGTCGCCTCCCAGAACCCGGTGATGGCGGCGGGGGTGGCGGACATGTGGGGCTACACGCCGCTCTATCCCACGGTCTACGGGCGGCTGATGGACTTCCTCTGGAAGCTCGGCCCCGGCGAGCTCACGAAGGAAGAGCCTCACCAGATGCTGGCCCGCAACCCCATCCTCGCGCTCCTGCGCTGCCGCCTGGTCCTCATCAACGACAACGAGAAGAAGATCGTGACCGTGCCCATCCTGCCCCGCGTCCTGCTGGTCGAGGACTGGATCGTGATGCGCGAGCCCTTGGCGATGTTCCGCAAGATGGTGGAGAAGGGCTTCGATACTAGGAAGACCGTCATCCTGCAGCAGGCGCCCGACCCCGCGCCCGAGCGCGGCGGCCGCGGCGCGCCCGGAAGCGCGTCGGTGACCCGCTCTTCGACGGACTGGCTGGACGTCGAAGCCGAGCTGACCCGCCCGGCCGTGCTCCTCGTCACCGACGCCTACAGCCGGCACTGGCGCGCGCGTCCTCTGCCCGGGAGCGCGCAGAGCCGCTACGAGGTGCTGCCCGCCGACGCCGTCCTGCGCGCGGTCCCCCTCTCCGCCGGCCGCCACCGCCTGCGCATGGAGTACCGCCCCTCCGGCTTCGAGCTCGGGAAATGGGTGAGCCTGGCCTCCTTGCTCGTCTTCGCGCTCCTGTGCCGCAGATACTGGAGGAGTACACGCTCATGAAAGACGCGCGCCGCGACGCCCCCGACTTCCCCTGGCTGCCCGCCGCCGCCGCCGGCGCCGCGGCGCTGACCGTCTGCGCCTTCCTCCCGGCCCTGCGCAACGGCTTCGCCTGGGACGACGACGTGAACTTCGTCGCCAACCCCTTCTATCGCGGCCTGGGCTGGGCGCAGCTGCGCTGGGCTTTCACGACCGCCCACCTGGGCCCGTATCAGCCCGTCAGCTGGCTGAGCTCGGGGCTCGATTTCACGCTCTGGGGCCTGAACCCCTTCGGCTATCACCTCGGCAACCTGCTCCTGCACGCGGCCAACGCGGCGCTCGTCTGCCTGCTGACCGCGCGGCTGCTGGAATGCGTCCGGCCGCGCGGCAAGGACGAAGGCCCCGCGGTCCTGAGCCTGTGCGCGGGCGCGGCCGCCCTGCTCTTCGCCCTGCATCCGCTGCGCGTCGAGGCCGCCGCCTGGGCGACGGAGCGCCGCACCGTGCTGACGGGACTCTTCTACCTCGGCGCCGTCTGGTCGTACTTGGACGCGGCGGCCGCGCCGGACGCGAGCGCTCGCGTGCGCCGTCTGGGCCTGTGCGCGACGCTGTTCCTGCTGTCCTTGCTGTCCAAGGGCATCGGCGTCGCGCTCCCCCTCACCTTGCTCGCCCTGGACGTCTACCCGCTGCGCCGGCTGCCGCCCGACTTCCGCCGCTGGAGCGAGCCCGCGTCGCGCGCCGTCCTGCGCGAGAAGGCGCCCTTCCTCCTCCTCGCCCTGGCGTTCGGCGCGGTCGAACTCTGCGCCTACGCGCTGCGCGCCCAGGCCCTTCCCGCCGCGCCGGCCGCCGGCCTCCTGCTCCGGGCGGGCGAAGCCTGCCACGCCCTCGTCTTCTACGCGTACAAGACCTTCATGCCCCTGCGCCTCTCGCCCTCCTACGCTCCGGCGACCCCCGCGCTCCTCGCCGCCGGCGCGGCGGCCGTCGGCGCCGTCTCCTGGCTGTGCTGGCGCGTCCGCGAGAGCCGCCCCTGGGCGCCGGCGCTCTGGGCGCACTACGCGCTCACCTTGCTGCCGGTGCTCGGTCTGTACCGCTTCGCCGACCACGTCGTCGCCGACCGCTACAGCTACCTGGCCTGCCTGGTCTTCCCGCTCCTGGCCGCGGGCGCCCTCTGGTCGGCCGCCGCCGAGCGGACGCCCGAACGCCGCCGCGCCCTCCTCGGGGCCGCGGCGGCGCTCGTCGTCGCCATCGCGAGCCTGGGCCTGCTGTCGTGGCGGCAGACGTCCGTCTGGCGGAACTCCGTGACGCTGTGGCGCCACGCGCTCTCCCTGGAGCCGGACTCGTCCTTCGTGCGCGGCCGGTTGGGCCGTTCCTACTTCAACCTCGGGAACGCGCTCATGCAGCAGGAGAAATCGCGCGAGGCCTTCCGCAGCTACCTCGAGGCCTTGCGCCTGGACCCCGGCCTCGCCCTGGCGCATCACAACATGGGCATCCTGCTGATGAAGAACGGGGCGCTGAAGGAGGCCGAGGGGCGCTTCCGGCAGGCCCTCGCGCTCGAGCCCGAGAACGCGCTCACGCACAACGTGCTGGGCCTGACGCTCGCCGCGCAGAAGCGCCCAGAAGAAGGCGCGGCGAGCCTATGCCGGGCCGTGAGCCTGGCCCCGTCTCTCGAGGGGATCCAGATGAACCTGCGCGCCCTCCTGGCCCAGCACCCGCGGCTGCTCGCGAAGCTCGACGCGGACTGCCGTCACCAGGCCGGCGTGACCACGAAGCCGGCGAAGTAGCGGCACAGTGCGGCGACCGTCCAGAGGTTCCACGCGAGCAGGACGGCCAGGACGGCGGCCGTCGCGGCGCGCGCGCGCCGGTCGCGCGCGGCCCACGCCGCGGGCGCCAGGAACAAGGGCAGGAGC
>CAZTZW010000007.1:22949-24023 GCA_964618085.1 uncultured Elusimicrobia bacterium | reverse complement strand
CGCGGCGCCCGTGCTCTATTTCTCCGTGCGCGACGGCTCGCTGGTGAAGACCACGACGCGCCTCTCCCGCTTCTTCCGCTGGCTGGGCCTGGGCGTCCACACCTGGAACGCCGCGGCCTTCAAGAACAACGCCGACAGCCTGCGGCGCTGGAGCCTGGTCCTGCTCGTGGCGCTGCCTCTCTTCACCATGGCGGCCTTGTCCTACTGGCTGCTAGTCCTGCGCAACCGCGACTTGGCCGCGTCGTCGGCGAAGAAGGCGCCCGCGCCGCGCCGCGCCACCGCCGTGCTGGCGACGTTCGCCCTGCTGTCCGCCGTCCCCGGCGAGGCGACGGTGCGCGCGCTCGCCCGCGTCGCCGCGCCTCTTCCGCTCTCGGGAGCCGCCATGCCCGCGTTCGCGCGCCCGGCCTTGCTGGGAGCGCCGTCCGTCTCGCAGTCAGCCCCGTCTTTGTCGTCGACGCTCTCGGCTCCCGCCGGCGCATCGCTCGCCACGGCAGCCGTAGTCCCCGTTCCCGCCGCGATGTCCGACGCCATGCCGGCCGTCATGGCCGACGCGCCCGCGGCGCCTCATGCGTCGGCGCTCTCCGCCGCCGGTCACCTCGCCGTTCCTTCGGCCGCGCCGGACGCGCCGCTGGAGGCGAGCGCCGCGGACTCGGCGCTGCGCTTCGACGGCCTTCTCGCGCGCCCCGGCGCTTCCGCCGACGCCGTGCTGTCCGCTCCCGCGGACGCGCCCGCGCCCTCCGGGCTGACTCCTTCCGCGCCCGCTCCCCGCAAGGCGGACCGCAAGGCGCTCATCGGCATCTACGTCACCCACGCCGCGCACCTGGCCACCATGTCGGCGGCCTGGCGCGTGGCATGGCCTCTGCTCGCCCTCGACATCGCGGGCAAGGCCGGTCTGGCGATCATCGGCTCGGTCGGCGCCTTGGTGGAGATGGGCACCGGCCTCATCGCCGGCGTCCTCGTCGACCGCTTCCTGCCGCGGCGCTCGCTGGCCGCGGGGGGGGGGGCGGGGGCCGCCGGGGGGGGGGCCCCCCCGGGGGCCCCGCCGGGCCCCCGCGGGCCGGTCCCGCGCCGGGC
>CAZTZW010000007.1:0-22939 GCA_964618085.1 uncultured Elusimicrobia bacterium | reverse complement strand
CGTGACCCTCGCGGTGGCCGCGCAGGGCACGGGCGTGCCTTTCCTGCTCGGCGCCTTCATCGCGCATAGCTTCGCCCTGACTGCCATCCATATCGGCCAGTCCGCCGCCGCGCCGGTGGCGGCGGGCGACGCGCCGGGCGCCCTGCGCGACGTCAACGCGACGCTCAAAATCATCACCGCGGCCGTCTCCATCCCGGGCTCGTTCTTGGGCGGCTATCTCGTGGCCTCTTTGGGCATCCCGGGCGCGATGTGGGCCTACGCCGCGGCCAACGTGCTCGTGCTCGCGCCGCTGTACCTGTGGCTGTTCCCCAAGGCCGCGCCCGTCTCGCCCGCGGCCCAGACCGCGGCGACGGCGCCGACCGAGCCCGCGACGGCGCCCCAGAAGGGGAGCCTGTGGTCGGCGGCCAAGCTCATCTTCACCAACCGCGTCCTGCTCGGCGCCCTGGCCGTGATGGCGGCGGGCGTCCTGCTCGTCGAGCCCCTGCGCACCACGACCTTGCCCATCCTGGCGAGCACGCTCTCGCCCGCGACGGCGGCCATCCTGCTCGGCAGCTTCCAGGGCACGTACTACGCCGGCCAGTTCATCGGCAACCTGGGCCTGCGCTTCTTCGGTAAGAAGCTCTCCGACCAGACCTGGCTGATGGTCGGGGCCGGCGGCCTGGCGGCCTTCTCCTTGTTCCTGATGATGTCGGTCAGCATCTTCTACGGCTTCGCGGCGGCGTTCCTCATCGGGCTGCTGTCCCAGCCGGTGTCGGTGGTGGCCAAGACCATGTTCCAGGACGAGGTGCGCCGTCTGCGCCCCGATATGCTGGGAAGGGCCATGGGCGTCAACAACATCTTCTACCGCCTCTCGGTGAGCGCCGGCACGGCGCTCGTGGGCGTCGCGGCGGTCTCCGGCGCGGCGTGGGCGTGGGGCGCGACGGGCACCTTGGCCGCCGTCTACGGGGTCGTCGGCGTCCTCCTCGTGGCCGCGGTGCTGTTCCTGCTCAAGAAGCGCCCGGACGCCCCGTCCTCCAGGGGCGGCCTCAAGAAGCTCCACGGCTTCTCGCCCGCTTTGCTCGTCCTGGGACTCTCGCCGCTCGAGTGGCACATGGCGCTCGGCGCGGTCACCGGCTTCGTCGTCCTGTGGATGGCGACGACCGGAGCCATCACCATCGCGGGCCCACTCCTCAAGAAGAAGCTGGACCCCAAGCTGCCGGACTTCCCGTCGCAGGCGGGCTTCGCGGACCTGACCGTCAGCCTCGCCGACGCCGAGCGCGCGCTGGCCGCGGCGCGTCCCGATTTCCGGCCCGTCTCGGCCGTCGCGCGGCGCGGGGCGGGGCGCTCCTGGCACGAGTTCACGGACGCCTCCGGAGAGTTGGCCGCGGTGGACGGGCGCACCGGCGCGCTCGCGGACCCTCTCATCAGCCCCGCGGAGGCGCGCGCCTCCTTCGACCGCTGGCTCGCGGGCTCGAAGTGGACCGTCGTCTCGGAGCCCGTGCTCCTGAACGCCTACGACGAGCAGTACCGCAAGGGCGAGCTGCCCGCCTACCGCGTGCGCCTCGACGGGCCGGGGACCTACGACGCTTTCGTCTCGGCGCGCGACGGCCAGCCGGTGGACGCGCTCTCGCGCCTCTCGCGCTTCGTCCGTTGGGCGGGCATCGGCATGCACACCTTCGGCTTCGGCCTGTTCAAGTCGCGCTGGGATTCCGAGCGGCGCGTCCTGATGCCCCTGCTCATCGCATTCCCCATAATCCTGACCGTCTTGTTCGCCGTCCTGCCGAGGCTGCTGTGACCGGACTCGCGCTGCTCCTGCTGGCGCCGCTGGGGCACGCCGTCGTGGTCCGCGCTACGGTCCGCGCGGCCGCCGTCGCGCCGGCGCCGGTCGCGCCGCCGGGGCCCGCGGCGCTCCCGGCCGTCATGCCGTTGACGCCCGCGGTCCTCACAGCGCCCGCCGACGCGCCGCGCGTGCCCGAGAAGTTCACGCGCGACATCAAGCGCGACGAGGCGGCCGCCTTGCTCGACGCCGCCGGCCTGCCGGCCCTGTTGGCGAGCCATGGGCTGGTCGCCTGGCACATCCTGCGCCACCAGACGCGCTCCGGCGAGCGGGTGTGGATCACGCTCGGCCTGCCGCGCGAGGGGCGCCCCTTCCGCGGGCCCGAGGACGAGGAGCGCCAGGCCGAGCTGTCGCGCAAGCGCGCGTCGGTCGAGGCCGACGCCGCGCTGCTGGTCGCGCGCGTGCTCGGCGTATCCGTGGAGGACGTCGCCTTCAACGAGCGGCTAGTCGAGGACTGCTGCGGCGCGGGCTGCCAGTCCTGCCTCCTGACCAAGGAAGAGCTCGCGCGCCCCTGGACCGGCGAGAAGCCCCGGTCCATCCGGCCGTGAACTTCACGCTCGCGGCCATCGCGGCCGCGGCCGAGGCGCGGGGCCTGCGGTGGTCGTGGCCCGGCGGGCTGGAGAACGAGGACTTCATGGTCCTCCACTTTCCCGAGAGCGCCATAGTCATCCATAAGACGCGCACGCCCTTCATGTCTGCCGTGGCGCTCAAGGTGAGCACCGACAAGCGCCTGACCGCGCGCCTGCTGCGCGCCGAGAGCGTGCCGGTCCTGCCGCAGCGCCTGTGCGGCGTCCCGGGCCCGGCGGAGTTCCGCTTCCTCGAGCGCCACGCGCCCCTGGCGGTCAAGCCGAACGCCAGCGACCGCGGCGTCGGCGTGACGGTGGGCGTGTGGACGCGCGCGGAACTCGCCGCCGCCGCCAAGCGCGCGCAGGTGCGCGGGCTCGCTTTGCTCGAGCCCATGTTCGTCGGCCGAGAGCTGCGCGTCCTGGTCATCGGCGGGCGCTACGTTGCCTGCTACGAGCGCCTGCCAGCCCGCGTCACGGGCGACGGCGCGAGCACGGTCGCCGCGCTGGTGCGCTCGGTCAACGCGGACCCGCGGCGCGGCGACGTCAAGCGAGGCAGCCCGCTGACCGCCGTGCGCCTGGACGCCGACGCGCGGCGCGCCCTCGCCGCCCAGCGCCTGACCACCGCGTCGGTCCCGGCCGCCGGGGTCGTCGTGCGCCTGTGCGGCCCGGCCAATATCGCCCGCGGCGGAGAGTCCGTGGACCGCACCGATGAGCTCCACCCCGAGAACGCCGCGCTGGCCGTGAAGGCCGCGGCGGCGGTGGGCGTGGACGTCGCGGGCGTGGACTTCCTGTGCAAGGACCCGGCGCGGCCCATCCGCACGGCGCGCGACGGGGTGGCGCTCGAGGTCAACAGCATGCCGGGCGTTCGCGGCTTCCTGCATCCGAGCGAGGGCCGGCCGCGCCCGGTCATCGAAGCCTACCTGGACTACCTGGCCGGGCGGGTCGCCTCTTACAGCGGCGACGCTTTCGCGGCGTCCAGCGCGCGCGCGTAGCGGGGGGAGCCTCCGCGCAGGCGGTCGGGGTCCTGTCCGAGGCGGCGGCAGCAGGCCAGCGCGAGACGCTGGCTCCAGAGCACCTGCGCGAGCCAGTCGACGGAGCGGACCTCGGTGAAGGGCACGCCGACGCCGCGCAGCCAGGCCCGCGCCGCGCGCCAGCGCGGAGCGCCCGCGGAGAAGCCGACGACCATGCTGCCGCGGCCGACCGAGACGTGCGGGCCGTGCAGGAACTCCTCGAGGCCGTAGGCGCGCACGGGAAGATAGGCGGTCTCCAGGACCTTGAGCGCGGCCTCGCGGGCGACCCATTCGCGCAGGCCGTCGCCGAGGAGGACGAGGTCCGTCGCGGCCTTCACGGAGGGGAAGGCGGGGCCCCACGACAGGCTCTTCTTCACGCGCCGGAACGGCGCGAGCAAGGACGGCGTTCCCGCCCAGCGCATGAGCCAGGCCATCGTCGTGGTGTAGGAGTGCGTGTAGGCGCGCGTGTCCTCGCGCGGTCCCGTCTCCAGGCGCCGCGGCGCGCCGGGCCAGGGACTGCCGGCCGCGGTCACGACCACGGTCTCGGCGCCGGCTCTGCGGGCCATGGCTTCCGCCTTGACCGTGTAGGAGCGTCCGCCCCCGTGGGAGAGGAAGACGGCCAGGTCGCCGCGGCCCAGGCGATAGGGGCGCGACACGAAGTCGTGGCCGTGCACCGCGCGGGCGTCGAGCCCGGCCGAGCTCCACAGCCAGGCCGCCATGTGCGCGGCGTTGTCGTTGGTGCCCACGCCGACGAGGAATATCTTGCGCGCCTTGGGGCGGCTCATCCAGGCGGGCGCGGGCGCGGCCAGCGCGGCGGCGACGGCGGCCGGCTGGGCGAAGATGTTCGTCTCGTAGCGCGAGCGCTTCACGCCTTCCTCACCGGGGCCGAGCCGCGGGCCATCACGAACTCGTAGGGTATTTCCAAATTACGGCCTTTCCTGAAATGGTTGGCCTTGCGGATGACCTCTTTCTTGATGAAGAACTGCTTCTCGTGCGAGAGCGAGCGCAGCATCGCGCCGGTCTTGCCCGCGCCCTCGGTCATCACGTCCCAGTACTCCTCGGCCGTCGCGAAGCGGTAGGTCCCGGCCAGACGGCGGACGACGATCTCGGTGAGGCCGGCCTTGGCGAAGGCCCCCTCGATGACGCCTTCCTTGCCGAAGGCGAACAGGGTCGGAGCGCCTTCCGGGGCCTTGAGCTCGGGCGCCTTCTGGATCATGGTCATGAGCAGCAGAGCGGTCAGCTCCATGCGGTCGGCGCGGCCCTGGACCAGGCAGGACACCGGACCGCCGGGCTCGACCACGCGCGCCATCTCGCGCAGCGCGGCGTCCGGGTCGGCGAAGAGCATCAGTCCGAGCTGGGAGAAGGCGGCGTCGAAGGAGGCGTCGGGCAGGTCCAGGGCCTGGGCGTCCATCACGCGCCACTCGATGGGCGCGCCGCGCTTGACCGGCGGCGCCGCTTTCGCGCGGGCGATCATGCCGGGGGCGAGGTCGGTGGCGAGCACGGAGCCTTTCTCGCCCAGGCGCTTGGCCGCCGCGCGGGAGGCCAGGCCGGGTCCGCAGGCGAGCTCCAGGACCTTCCAGCCCTTGCCCAGCCCCGCGAACTCGACGAAGGCGTCGGCCGTGGGGCCGAACAGCCGGGAGCTCAGGGCGTCGTAGCGCTCGGCGGCCTCGGACCAGGTCGCCTCGGCCTCGCGGGTCCACTGCTTCGGGTCGAATGCCACGGGAGCATCTAAGCAATTCTAGGCCTTTAGGCCCAGAGCCGGGCGGTGCCGGGGACCCTCCCGGGCGGGCGCGGCGGGGGCTACCCTCATGGGAGATGAAGAGCTTCCTCCTCCCGCTGCTGGCCCTGGCGAGCCTGGCCTCCGCCGAGACCGTGCCCGTGGACCCGGACGCCTGGCGGGGGGTCAACAAGTCGGTCGACGTCTACAAGGAGCGCTACGCCCCCGCGCCCGTGGACGCCGCCGTCGTGCGCCGCCTGTGGACCCGTCTCGCGGACCAGGGTCTGCCGGCGCAGGCCGCGGGAGGCGAGCATATCCGCCTTTTCGAGCGCTCGGTGGAGCCCGACGCCAAGGGCGTCGCCAAGAACCGCCTGGTCTACGTCGTCGAGGTCCAGCGGGCCGAGCCGGCCGGTCCCGTGCGCAACGCGCTGCTGACCCGCTCCTTCTCGCACTTGGTCGCCACGAGCGAGGACTGGTCCCTGGCCCCGGACGGCGCCCGCCGCGTCGAGATCTGGCGCTTCACCGTGGAGCTCGACGGCTCCTTGTCCGCCGTCGTGCGCCAGGCCATCACCATGAAGGACGCGGCGCAGGGCGCGCGCGGCCAGAGCGAGCCGGACCCTCGACGCTCGAATACCACCAAGCTCCGCCCCTCGTCTCCCGAGGTCCTCCAGCGCTGGAAGGATCTGTCCAAGGAGCTGCTGCTCCTGGGCCCCGTCATCAGCATCTGACGGGCTCGCGGCTCTAGAGACGCGCCAACGCGCGGTAGGCGCTCCCCACCAAGGCCTCGTCGCCGGCGTTCTTCTCGTCGTCGCTCCAGGCGCGACTGGCCTCCACGCGGCGGCGCAGGTCCGCGGCGGCGGCCGGCTCCAGACGGGCGAGGAAGGCCTCCAGGGCGCGCGGCCGGCGCAGGGCCTTGGCGGCGTGCCCCGCGAGGATGGGATGGGTGCCTTCCCATATCTCGTTGACCACGGCGTCGTCGGCGAGGCGGTTGAGGGGGGAGAAGTCGTCGAGGATGCCGTGGCCGCCCACGAGGAGCTGCGCCTCCCGCACGAGCCAGGAGGAGCGCGACGAGACCTCGGTCTTGAGCATCGGCACCAGGGCGTCCGCGTCGGGGGCGTCCTCGGCCGCGGCCTTCATGCCGGTGAAGAAGGCGCGCAGGGCGGCCGCGCGCTCGGCGCGCATCTTGTCGAGCTTGGCCTTGGCGGCGGGGAAGTCGCCGACCTTCCGGCCGTAGACGACGCGCCAGGCGGCGAAGGCCTCGGCCTCGGCCAGCGCCCGGCCCATGAAGCCGAGCGCGGCCGCCGCCACGTGACGGCGCGAGACCGAGAGGACGTCGGAGACCAGGATGGCCAAGCCTTCGCGCGGCTTGCCCACCATCTCGGCGCGCGCGCCGAGGTACTCGACCTCGGCCGTCGCCTTCCCCTTGGTCCCGCCGATCTGCTTGAGGCGCAGGAGCTTGTGGCCGTTGAGGGTCCCGTCGTCCAGGCGCCGGCGCACGAGGAACAGCGCGACGACGTCGCTCCCTTCCGGCTTGGCCGTGGTCACCCAGGCCTCGCCGGGATTGGAGCAGAACCATTTGAGGCCGGTCAGCGACCAGGAGCCGTCGGCGTTCTTCTTGGCGACGGTCTCGTTGGCCGAGACGTTCGAGCCGCCCTGGCGCTCGGTGACGAACTGTCCGCCGCACAGCGCCCAGTCCGCGTCGTCGGAGCGGACCTTGGGCAGCAGCACGGCCTTCTGTTCCGCCGTGCCCCGCGTCGCGAGCAGGCGTTCCAGGCCGTCGGTCATGGCGAAAGGGCAGCCGATGCCGCCCTCGCCCGCCGAGTTGGCCAGCACGGCCAAGGCCATGCGCTCGACGAGGCCCAGCTCGCCGGACCCGAACGCCGCCTTCGCCAGCAGGCGCCGCGCCTCGATCTGCTCCGGGCAGTAGGCCACGACGGCCGCGCGCTTGCCGCCCACGGCGCCGTCCACGAGCTTGGGGAGGTTCCCGGGCAGGTGGCTGGCCGCGACGAGTTCGCCCAGTCGTCCGCCGACCAAGGCGCCGAAGGCCGAGAGACGCGTCTGCGCGTCCGCGGGGAGGCCGGCCGCGCGCGCGGCCGACGTCAGGTCGGCGTCGTCGTCCCAATAGTTGCGCCGTCCGACGCCGGGATAGCCGGGGAGGGCGGGCTCGCTCATGGCCGCAGGATAGGAAATCGCGCGGCGCGGCGCCAGGGAAGCGGGATTGCGCATGGGGGCTAGCCGCCGCGCAACCAAGATTCTGGAGCGTAATGCCCTTACGGCCGGAGCGCGTTCCGGCTACCCTCGATCCATACGGCGTAAGGAGGGAAGATGAAACGACTGATGATGGCGGCGGCGCTGCTGATGGCGGCTGGAACGGCCTGGGCGTCCAGCGGGAGCATCATGGAGCTTCTGGAGCGGGACGGGATCGGCATCAACGTCGAGCCGGGAGAGCGCGCCAAGCGGGGCTTGGCGTGGCATGACGACTCCCCGAGGCGCCAGGAGTACCGTCAACTGACCGTCATCGAGGCGGGAGCGGCGACGGCCCGATACCCGGCGGATCGGCACATCTACGCGCTCCACCAGGTCATGACGCCCTTGGGCGGAGGCTGGTGGAGGATGGAGCTGCACCGCTTCGAGACGGACGCGGACGGGGTGGTCCGAAAAGTGGAGTACGCTTCGCTGCGGGTGCGGCGCGACCCGGAGACACGCGAGATCGTCGAGAGAGATTTCTCGGGCGGCCAGCAGGAGACGTTGCCGCCGGAGGATCCTTGGGTGGTCGGCCTATGGAAGCGCCTGCAGGAGGAGGCTCATGCCGGCCTCTGGCGGCGCTAGGCTTTGGGCGCGTCCCAGTAAGGCTTGAAGAGGCGCTCGAGCCAGGTCAGCGAGCTCTTGTCGATGGCCGACTTGGTGAAGGTGGCGAAGCAGTCCAGGTTGATGACCGCGTTGACCGAGGCGTCCTTCATCGACAGCGCGCGCAGGCGGTCGGCGATGCCGTGGTTGACCTTGCCGATGGCCGCGTAGATGGCGGCCAAGCCTTCCAGCGTCCAGTCCGGCTTGCCGCCCTTCTTGGCGACGAAGAACTGGCCCAGCAGGAACATGGACATGGCGCGGTACATCGTCTCCTGCAGGCTCGGGAAGGGCAGGTGGGTGAACACCATGGGGCGCATCTTGTCCAGGATGGGGCAGCCGCTGGTGGCCATGACCAGGCCGAAGAGGCCGCTGACGCCGATCTGCATGGGCGCGCGCTTGGTGTAGACGCGGCCCGGGGCCGTGACGGTGATGTCGGCCTCGTCGTAGGAGATGCTGTCCTTGAACGCGTCCACCAGGGGCGCGATGCGCACCGCCACGGGGCAGTGGGGGGAAGCTTCCTTCTTAAGAGGGCAATCGGCGCACTGGTTGTTCTCCAGGCGCGTCCACTCCGGCGGCGCACCCGTGGGGGGGACGCACTCCAGCGTCTGAGGGTCGAGCTTGACCTCGAACTCGCGGGGCTTCCCGTCGCCCGGCACGAAGCGGTAGCGCAACTGCATGCGGGCATCGTAGCACCTTGCGGGGGCGTTCGGCCATGCGGTACAATCGGCCCATGAATCTCATCCCCCAAGTCATCGAGCGCGCCACGCAGGGCTCCGTCATCGGCTACGACATCTACTCGCGGCTGCTGAAGGACCGCATCATCTTCGTCGGCGGCTATGAAGGCGAGTTCACGACGGACTCGGCCAACACCCTCATCGCCCAGCTCCTCTACCTCGACAGCGACGACAACACCAAGGACATCAATCTCTACATCAACAGCCCCGGCGGCATGGTGACCGCGGGTCTCGCCGTCTACGACACGATGCAGTTCATCAAGTCGCCCATCACCACCATCTGCATGGGCATGGCCATGTCCTTCGGCGCGGTCATCCTCGCGGCCGGCTCGAAGGGCAAGCGCTACGCGCTGCCCCAGTCGCGCATCATGATCCACCAGCCGCTCGTCGGCGGCATATCCGGCCAGGCGACCGACATCCTGGTCGAGGCCAAGGAGATGGCCCACACGCGCAAGACGCTCGAGGACATCATGGCCCTGCACACCGGCCAGACCTTCGAGAAGATCAACCGCGACATGGAGCGCAACAACTACATGTCCGCCGAGGAAGCCAAGACGTACGGCATCGTCGACGAGGTCATCTACGGCTCCAAGCTCGCCGCCATGGGCATCGGTCCGGTGCCCGCCTCCAACGGCAAGCGCTAGTCCTCGACGTCCGTAAGAAGAGAGGCCCGGCTCGCGAGAGCCGGGCCTCTCCTTTTGTAGGGGCCGGGCGCCCCGGTCAGCGCGGCGCTTGGGCGCAGTACGGGTCCACCGACGCGTAGCGGTCGTTGACGAACTCGCGCGCCGCGGGGTCGTAGGTGTAGCGCGACTGCCAGCCGAAGCAGGCCAAGGGGCCGCCGGAGGACGGGGCGACGCCTTCGGGCGCCGGGTCGCCCGTGCGGGGGATGTCCGCGGTCCGGTACACGCAGGTGCGGAAGTCCAAGGACGCGTTGGACGCGACGACGGTCGCCCCGTCCTCGGCGGCGAAGGAGATGCCGCCGTTGGGCGTGTCGGCCACGAAGGTCGCCGCCGTGGGTCCGGGGTGGTTCCGCAGGTTGCTCCGGTTCGACTTGTATACCTGGAGGTCGGAGAGCAGGCTGGAGCGGTCGGAGCGCAGGCGCAGCGGCGCGGTGGGCACGAGCAGGTAGCCGTGCCGGTCGACGCCGGGAGGGGCGGAGGCGTACATCGGGTCGGCGTCGATGGTGTCGACCTCCAGACGCGGGTGGTTGAACGTCACGCTGCGTCCGCGGACCTCGCGCGATATGTCGAAGGAGCGGTCGCGCTCGACGCGGGAAGCGCGGTCGTAGCGCACGGTGTAGGCGCAGCCGCGGATGTACTGGACGACGGCGTAGTCCCTGATGCAGGAAGGGTCGCTGGTCTCGATGACGGCGGCCATGAAGGTGCTGCGCACCCGTTGCTCGGCGCCGAAGCTCGAGCGGGTCTCGAAGTCGGAGACGGAGAACCGCGTCAGGCCGCAGCGTCCCGCCGCCGGGGCGGAGAAGCTCTGCTGCTGGATGTTGGGGAAGACCTGCTCGTTGGCCGCCGCGGGCGCCGCCGCGAGGACGAGGGTCGCCGTCCATGCTCGCATCATCATGGGATGATGGTAGCCGAGACGGGGGCCGGACGAAGGGGTCCGCGGTCTCAGGGGCGCGGCGGCAAAGGACCCGATGAAGGGAGGTCCAGGTCCTACGTCACTCCGGGAGGGGGACGCGCGCCGGGGCCTGGGCGCAGTGCGGGTCGACGGAGACGAAGCGGTCGTTGACGTAGTCGCCGGAAGCGATGTCGTAGGTGTAGCGCGACATCCAGCCGAAGCAGGCCAGCGGTCCGCCGGCCGCGGCGCCTTCGGGGGCCGGGTCGCCCGTCGTCGGCACGTCGGCGGTCCGATAGACGCAGGTCCGGAAGTCCAGGGACGTGTTGATCGCGATGATGGACGTCTCGTCCTGGCTGGGGAAGGCGACGCCGCCTTCTGGCACGTCGGTCACGAACACCAAGGACGGGTCCTTCTCCTCGTCTTCCAGGAAGGAGCGCTGCGTGGGCTCGTTGAACGCCTTCAGGTCGGCCAGCAGGCTCGCCCGGTCGGAGCGCAGCCTCAGCGGGAAAGCCGGGACGTAGGAGAGGCCGAGCCGGTCCTCGCTCCCGCCGCCGGACGCGTACGCCGGGTCCGTGTCGGTGCTGTCGACGTCGTAGCCCGGATGGCTGAAGACGACGCGCGGGCCGCGCAGGCGCCGCGCCACGTCGAAGGTCCGCTCGCGCTCGGTCCGCGTCGCCCGGTCGTAGCGGACGTGATACACGCAGCCGCGGATGTACTGGACGACGGCGTAGTCCCTGATGCAGGAGGGGGCGGTGGTCTCGATGACCGCGCCCATCACGCTGATGCGCGACTTCTCGTCCGGCCCGTCGTTCCGGCGGATCTCGTAGTCGGCGACGGAGAAGCGTTTGAGGCCGCAGGCTCCCGCGACGGGCGCGGGGAAGGCCAGCTGCTGGAGGCGGGGGAATATCTGCTCGGCCGCCGTCGCGGGGGCCGCGAGAAGATGGAGAGGAAGCAGGAAGCTCAGGAGCACGAGCAGATGGTAGTCGATGCCGGCGGCCTCCGGACGTCCGGAGGGCTCATGCCGAGGGGCGGCAAAGGACCCCTCTCGGGCGTGCCGATGGTCCCAGGCGGACGCGCGTCCCCGCGGGTATCCTATATAGATGCGCCTCACGGCCCTTCTCTTCGCCGCCGCCTTCCTCTGTCCGCTCACGGCCGCCGCCTCCGCGCCGACCGCCTTGGTCCGTTCGGACTGGACCCCGGAGAGCCTGCGGCAGGCCTATCAAGAGGCCGTCGCGCGTTTCGAGCGGCGCGTGGACAAGTTGGCCGCCGTGCCGCACGCCGACGCCCGGTTCGCCAACACCGTCAAGGAGTTCGAGGACGCGACCTCCGACTGGCATCAGGAGTTCCTGCCCATGAACCTCCTGAGCTCGGTGAGCCCCGATGAGGCCATCCGCAAGGTCGCCCGCGAGCTGGCCCAGGACGCTTCCCGCCGCTCCTCGGCGCTGATGCTGCGCGAGGACTTGGCGAACGTGGTCGAGGCCGCGGCCGCCAAGAACGAGACCTTGGACGAGGTCGACGCGCGGCTCCTCGCCAAGACCTTGGAGGCCTTCCGCAAGGGAGGCCAGCGTCTCCCGCTCGCCGACCGCCAGCGCCTCCAAGTCCTGCAGGCGCGGCTCACGGACATCTCCTCCCGCTTCGCCGCGAACCTCGCCGAGCATCGCGAGACGCTGGACCTGGACCCCTCCGCGCTCGCGGGCCTCTCGCCGGCCTTCATCGCGGGCCTGGAGCGCACTCCCGAGGGGCTGTACCGCGTCCCCGTCGAGGAGAGCTCGATGCGCACCTTCATGCGCGAGGTCCGCGACCCCGACGCGCGCCGCCGCATGGACCTCCTCTACCAGAACCGGGCGCCGCAGAACGTCGAGCTCGTGCGCGAGGCCCTGGAGGTCCGCCGCGACATCGCCCAGCTCCTCGGCTACCCCGGCCACGCGGAGATGACGCTCGAGGACCGCATGGCTAAGACGCCCGCCGCCGTCCTCGAGTTCCTCGAGCGCGTGCGGCAGGTCGTGGTGCCGCGCGCCCACGAGGAGCTGGCGCGCCTGCTGGAGATCAAGCGCCGGGACGCGCCCGAGGCGGAGCGCGTCGAGAGCTGGGACCTCGCCTATTACGGCCGCCGCTACGTCGAGGAACGCCACGGGCTCGACTCGGAGGCGTTGCGCGAGTATTTCCCGGCCGACAAGGTGGTCGCCGGCACCTTGAGCACCTACGAACTCATCCTGGGACTGCGCTTCGCCGAGGTCCCCGGCGCGGCCGTCTGGGCCCCGGAAGTGAAGCTCTACGCCATCTTCGACGCCGCCTCGGGCCGGCGCATCGGCCACTTCTACCTCGACCTGTACCCGCGCGCCGGCAAGCGCGGAGGCGCCGCGGCGGCCCAGGTCATCGGCGGCCGCCGCCTGGCCGACGGCTCCTATCAGGAGCCCGTGAGCGTGATGATGGCGAACTTCCCGCGCCCGTCCGGCGGGCGGCCCGCCCTCCTTTATCACGACAACGTGCGCACCTTCTTCCATGAGTTCGGCCACATCATGCACCAGACGTTGACGACGGCGCGCTACGGGAGCATGTCGGGCAGCCGCACCGCCCGCGACTTCGTCGAAGCGCCGTCGCAGATGCTCGAGAACATGATATGGGAGCGGGTCGTGCTCGACCGCATCTCCGGCCACTGGCGCGACGACTCCAAGATCCCCGACGAGCTGCTGCGCAAGATGCGCGACGCGCGCGACGCCCTCAGCGGCACGGGCTACGCCTTCCAGCTGGGCCTGGCCTCCGCCGACATGGTCCTGCACACGACCATCCCGCAGGACGTCTCGGCGACGTTCAACCGCGTGGTCGCGGAGGCGACGGGCATCGTGAGCGCCCCGGGCGCCAACCGGGTCGCCGGCTTCAGCCATCTGTTCGGCTACGGCGCGGGCTACTACGGCTACCTCTGGTCCAAGGTCTTCGCCCAGGACATCTACACGCGCTTCGAGGCCGACGGGGTCCTGTCCCCTCGCGTGGGCGGCGACTACCGCCGCGAGATCCTCGAGCGCGGCTCCGAGCGCGACGAGGCGGATTCCATCCGGGCCTTCCTGGGGCGCCAGCCCAGCCCGGAGACGTTCATGCGCCAGCTGCGCGGCCGCTCGGACGGCTGAACGTTAGGACGGAGCCGTCGTCCGCTCAGGGACGGCTGGATCAGGGCGCGAGGATGGAGGCGAGGCCGGCGCGGGCGTGCTCGAGGCCGCTCAGGTAGCCGTAGTAGCGGCGCAGGCCCTCATGGTCGTTCGCATCGCCGCGGCGGGCCAGGTCGCGCAAGGCGTGCGTGGGCATGCCGGCGATCGAGCGGGTCTCGGGCATGGGCAGGCGGGCCAAGGCGGCGCGCTCGACGGCGGGGAGGCGGCGGCGGCGGGCCAGCTCGGCGACGGCGGCGGGACGATAGGGCGCCAGGTTCACGGTCTCGATGCGGGCGAGGTTGACGGCGCGGACGCGAGCGGCGTGCTCTCCGGCGGTCGTGACATAGTTGCGGCGCACCATCGCGGCGATCTCCGCGGGGGAGGCGTAGCCGACGCGCCAGGAGCCGACGATGGCCTCCAGGCCCGCGACGGCCTGGGCCTGGGTGAGCCAAGCGGCCAGGCGCTGATGCTGCAGCAGGCGGCGCGCGACCAGGGCCTGGGCCATGAAGGCCTCGTCCTCGTCCGCCTGGGAGTAAAGGTGGCCGCGGGCGTTCCGGGTGATGTTCTTGCGGTCGGAGGCCAAGGTCTGGCGGCGGTGGGTGGTCTCGTGCACGTAGATGGGCAGGAAGACGGCCGCGAGGCCCGTCAGGGCCCTCGGATCGTCGAGGAGGGTCTGGACCGTGAGGCCTTTCCAGGCGAGGTAGGCCTCCACGTGCCGGCTGTCGAGGACGACCAGGTCGATCGACGGCTCGTAATGAGCGAGAGCTCCGGTCGTCGGCCGGGCGATGGCCACGCGGGTCGGCGTCTCGCCGGCGTCGAGCGCCTCGAGCATCGCGCCGGCCTCGGTGCCTTTCGCGAGGCGGCGCATCAGCGCCGGCAAGTGGGCGGCGATCTGCTCCAGCTCGGCGGCCGTCGCGGGCCGGCGGACAGGAGCGGCGGCGGGCCTGATCACGGTCGTCTCCGGATCGTCTTCCGGCGCGGCGCGGGCCGCGGCGCCGGCGAAGAGGCGGTCGAGGGCCTCCTGCGCGCGCTCCACGTCGGGCGCGCTCGCGGCGGAGGCGAGTTCCTGGGCCAGGACGGGGTCGGTCAGCGCGTCGACGCGCGCCTTGGCCCGCGCCATGCGTTCGTGCAGGGCGCGGACCCGCTCGCGGTGCTCCCGGAGGGCGGCCTCGCTCGCGGGCTTCAGGAAAGAGCCGCCGTGGTTCAAGATCCCTTCGAGAGCGGCGAGATACTCGGGAGCGCCGGGCGTGAGGCTGTGCGCGTAGCGGCTCCAGGCCTCTTCGTAGAGCCCGCGCACCGCGTCCATGCGCTGCGGGAACGAGAGGGCCGACCACGCCGCCGGGGCGGTGCCCATGCGCTCCAGCGCTCCGCGCTGGGAGGGCGTCAGCGAGTCCCACTCGAGCGCGGCCGCGGCGAAAGCGGGAGCGGCCGGGGCGGCCGCCTCGTCGGAGGCGACCGCCTTCAGCAGCAGCGCGGGCTCGGCGTACATCTGGATGTCCGAGCGCGAGCCGATGGCGCGGCGCAGGGCCGCGGGGTCGTCGGCGTAGGTCGCGGCCACGGAGCGCACGTCCAGGGCCTGGTGCGCGGACTGGAGCATGGGGCCCAAGTCGGCGGGGCGGTTCTTCGCGTACCACGACAGGGCCGCGGGATCCGAGAGGAATCGGCCGGCCGCGCCGACGTCGCCGCCCGCGACGGCGACGCGGTAGCTGATGGGGGCGGCGGTCTTGATGGTCACGGCGCCCGAGGGGGCCGCGACGAGCAAGGCCAGCAGGACCGCGAGCGGACGTCTCATGTCTTAAGGATAGCGGGGCGTCCGCGGCGGGGCGTGGGCCCTTCGGTCCTCAGCGGGTAAATTGAGGGTAAAGGCGGGCATGGCTCCGTCATAATAAGCAGTCGAGACTGTCTATTGACAGTTTTGAAGTCCCCTGCTATAATCTAGCAGTCGCTAATAACGACTGCTAATTACAAGCGGACTCCCAGGATAATGAGACAGCTCAAGCCCGAGGTCGTCGAGCAGCGCAAGCGCCACCTCCTGCAGTGGATCGTCCACTATTACATCAAGACGTCCAAGCCGGTGTCCTCGGGGCTCATCGCGGACGAGGCGGGCCTGGACCTCTCCAGCGCCACCATCCGCAACATCCTGCAGGACCTCGAGGACGAGGGCTTCCTGGCCCAGCCGCATACCTCGGCCGGGCGCGAGCCGACCGATAAGGGCTACCGCTTCTTCGTCGACTACCTCTCCGACGTCCAGCGCCTGGCGGCGGGGGAGAAGGAGCGCATCGAGGAAGGCTACAACCACCGCATCGAGGAGCTGGACACCTTGATGGTGGAGACCTCGCGGCTCCTCTCGCAGATCTCCCAGAGCGCGGGCATCGTGCTCTCTCCGCAGATCAAGAAGCAGACCTTGCGGCGCCTCGAACTCATCCCCTTGGGCGGCCATAACGTCCTGGGCGTGATGGTCACCGACGCGGGCATGGTGCGGCACTGGCCCATCGCCTTGGGCTTCGCGCCCACCGCGCGCCAGCTCACCGTCCTCAACAACTTCCTCAACGCCGAGCTGCGCGGCGTCGCCGTGGACAAGGCCAAGGCCTTGGTCGGGGCCAAGCTCGGCCAGCTGGAGCGCGAGTTCTCGGGCATGGCCGACCTGGCCGGCGAGCTGCTGCGCGAGGTGGGCATGGCCTCCTCGCCCGACTCCCTTTATATCCAGGGGGCGGACAACATCCTCTCCCAGGCCGACCAGTTCGGCGACCTGGCCGCCGTGCAGTCCCTGATGCGCGTCATCGGCCAGAAGGACCGCCTGGCCGAAGTGCTCGAGCGCGAGATCGCCGAGGCCGGCAAGGACAACCTGCCCGCCCGCGTGCGCGTGCGCATCGGCGAAGAGGCGGGGCTCCCCGAGCTCAAGACCTCTTCTCTGGTGACCCACGTCTACCGCCACAACGACCGCGTGGTCGGCGTGCTCGGCATCCTCGGCTCCAAGCGCATGGAGTACTCGCGCATGATGGGCCTGGTGGATTTCGTCGGCAAGCTCGTGGAGAGCCGTCTGCAGGAATGGGACGAGGAGGACGGCAAGTGACCGACGAGCTGAAGACCGGCGAAGTCGAGGCACCCGTCCCCGCTCCCGTCGAGCCGGACTGGAAGGACCAGCTCCTGCGCCTGAAGGCGGAGTTCGAGAACTATCGCAAGCGCGTGGACCGCGAGAAGCCCGAGTACGTCAAGCTCGGCCGCGCCGACGTCCTGGCCAAGCTGTTGCCTCTCCACGACGTGCTGCGGCACGCGCACCAGGAGGTCCAGGCCGGGCACGCGGATTCGCCGCTGGCGAAAGGCATGGACGCCATATTCCGGGAGTTCGAGAAGGTCTTCAAAGAAGAAGGCGTGACCGTGCTCGACCCCGTGGGCAAGCCGTTCGACCCGCACTACCACGAGGCGCTGGGCGTGATGGACAAGCCGGGCTTCGACGAGGACAGCGTGGCCGAGGTGCTGCAGACCGGCTTTCTCCTCGGCGACAGGATCCTGCGCACCGCCAAGGTGCGCCTACAAAAGAAGACGACGTAATCTAGTTTAGGAGGCATTTATGAGCAAGATCATCGGAATCGACCTGGGAACTTCCAACACCGCCGCGTCGGTGATGGAGGGCGGCAAGCCCACCATCATCCCGTCGGCCGAGGGCACGAGCGTGGGCGGCAAGGCGTTCCCGTCCTACGTCGCGTTCGCCAAGGACGGCCAGCTGCTGGTGGGCGAGCCCGCCCGCCGCCAGGCCGTCGCCAACCCCGAGGCCACCTTCATGGCCTTCAAGCGCAAGATGGGGACCGACTTCCACTATAAGGCCGGGGGCAAGGAGTACACCCCTCAGCAGCTCTCCGCCTTCCTCCTGCAGAAGGTGAAGCGCGACGCCGAGGCCTTCCTGGGCGACAAGGTGGAGAAGGCGGTCATCACCGTCCCGGCCTACTTCAACGACAACCAGCGCCAGGCCACCAAGGACGCGGGCACCATCGCGGGCCTGGAGGTCGTGCGCATCGTCAACGAGCCCACGGCCGCGTGCCTCGCTTACGGCATCGACAAGAAGGGCAAGGACGAGAAGATCATGGTCTTCGACCTGGGCGGCGGCACGCTCGACGTCACCATCATGGACTTCGGCTCCGGCGTCTTCGAGGTGGTCTCCACCTCCGGCGACACCCAGCTCGGCGGCACCGACATGGACAACGCCCTGATCGACTTCATCGTGGGCGAGTTCAAGAAGGAGACCGGCGCCGACGTGCGCAAGGACCCCATGGCCCTCCAGCGCGTGCGCGAGGCGGCCGAGAAGGCCAAGATCGAGCTCTCGACCACCTTCGAGACCGACCTGAACCTCCCGTACCTCACGGCCGTCGACAACGCGCCCAAGCACCTGGCGCTCAAGATCAGCCGCGCCAAGCTCGAGACCTTGGTCGAGCCCATCGTCAAGCGCTGCAAGACTTCCATCGAGCAGGCGCTCAACGACGCCAAGCTCAAGGCCTCCGACATCACCAAGATCATCCTGGTGGGCGGCCCGACCCGCATGCCCGTCGTCCAGAAGTTCGTCGAGGACTACGTGGGCAAGAAGCTGGAGCGCGGCATCGACCCCATGGAGTGCGTGGCCGCCGGCGCGGCCGTGCAGGCCGCGGTGCTCACGGGCGAGGTGAAGGACGTCCTCCTGCTCGACGTGACGCCGCTCACCCTCGGTATCGAGACGCTCGGCGGCGTCATGACGCCGCTCATCGAGCGCAACACGACCGTGCCCGCCGAGAAGTCGCAGGTGTTCTCGACGGCGGCCGACAACCAGCCCGCCGTCACCGTCCACGTCCTGCAGGGCGAGCGCCCGAAGGCGTCGGACAACGTCAGCCTGGGCAAGTTCGACCTGGACGGCATCCCGCCGGCGCCCCGCGGCACTCCGCAGATCAAGGTGACGTTCACCATCGACGCGAACGGCATCCTCAGCGTCAAGGCCGAGGACCTGGGCACCAAGAAGACCCAGCACATCACCATCTCGGCCTCCAACAAGCTCGACAAGGCCGAGATCGAGAAGTTCGTCAAGCAGGCCGAGCAGTTCGCCGACGAGGACAAGAAGTTCAAGGAGAAGGTCACCGCGAAGAACGAAGCGGACACCCTCCTGTTCTCGGCGGAGAAGGCCCTCAAGGACCACGGCGACAAGGTGAGCGCCGAGGACCGCCAGAACATCGACCGCTCCGTCTCCGAGCTCAAGGAAGCCCTCAAGGGCGACGACCTGGCCGCCATCAACAAGGCCAAGGAGACGCTGATGAAGGCCTCCCATAAGCTGGCCGAGGAGATGTACAAGGCCGAGCAGTCCAAGGCCGGCGCGGCCGCGGGCGGCAAGTCCGAGGGCGGCGGCGGCTCGAAGGACGGCGTCGTCGATGCCGAGGTGGTCGACGAGAAGGACGAGAAGTAATGCTCTCGGGGACGGTCCGGGTGGCTGCTCATGGCTGAAGACTACTACGGCTTGCTGGGCGTGGCTCGCAACGCCACGGGGGCGGAGATCAAATCCGCCTACCGCAAGCTCGCCATGAAGTACCACCCGGACCGCAACCCCGGCAACAAGGAAGCCGAGGCGAAGTTCCGCACCATCAACGCCGCCTACGAGGCCCTCGGCGACGAGAAGAAGCGCAAGCTCTACGACCGCTACGGCGAGGCCGGCGTCAACGGCGGGGCCGGCGGCGGACCCGGGGGCTTCCGCGGCGGCCCGGGCGGCTTCGGCGGCGCGGGCGTCGACGTCAACGACGTGTTCGGCGACCTCTTCGAGGGCCTGTTCGGCGGCGGAGGCGGCGGCGGGCGCCGCCAGGCCCACGGCAACGACCTCAAATTCGAGACGACCGTCACGCTGGAGGAAGCCTTCACCGGCGCGACCGCGCCGCTCCACTTCGAGCGCGTCGAGTCCTGCGGGACGTGCCGCGGCTCCGGCGCCAAGCCCGGCACCCAGCCCAAGCGCTGCTCGCAGTGCCGCGGCTCGGGACGCGTCCAGTTCTCGCAGGGCTTCTTCTCGATGGCACAGGCCTGCCCCCAGTGCGGCGGCGAGGGCCAGGTCGTCGAGCAGCCCTGCACGTCGTGCCGCGGGCAGGGCCGGGTGCGCAAGCCCGCGGAGATGAAGGTCAAGATCCCCGCGGGGATATATGACGGCGCCACCCTTCGTATCTCCGGCGAGGGGGAGGGCGCGCCCCGCGGCGGGCGGCCGGGCGACCTGTACGTGCGCATCCGGGTCAAGGAAGACCCCCGCTTCACGCGCGAGGAAGACGACCTCCACGCGGAGGCCGCGGTGGACGTCGCCACGGCCGCGCTCGGCGGCTCGGTCACCGTGCCCGCCATCGACGGCGAGCCCGCCCGCATCAAGATACCCGCCGGCGTGCGCTCCGGCGCGACGTTCCGCCTGCGCGAGCACGGCATGCCCAAGCTCCACGGCAAGGGGCGCGGCGACCTTCTGGTGAAGGTCCGCGTCGAGGTGCCCGGCGACCTGACGGCGCGCCAGCGCGAGCTCTTCGAGGAGCTGCGCAAGACCATCTCCCCTGACGGCGGCGACGCCAAGGGCGAGAGCGGCATCTTCGGCAAGATCTTCGGGAAAGAATAGTGCCCCAGTTCCTCATCGCGCCCGTCGACGCCGCCAGCAAGCGCTTCCGCCTGACGGGCGCGGAAGCGTTCCACATCGTCAAGGTCCTGCGCGGCGCCAAGGGGCAGACGCTGGACCTCTTCGACGGGGTCGGGGGACGCTTCGAGGGCGTCATCGAGGACATCTCTCCCGACGGCGCGGTCAGCGGGCGCATCACCAAGGCCGAGGCCGCCGCGACGTCCTCGGCCCGCGTCCACCTCTACCTGGGCCTGCTCAAGTCCTCCCACTTCGACGAGGCGCTGGACAAGGCCGTCCAACTCGGCGTCGCCTCGGTGACGCCGCTCCTGACGCCGCGCACGGTCGTCCTGCTCCACGAGGTGGAGCGCGTCAAGACCAAGGCCGAGCGCTGGTCCCGTCTGGTCATGGCCGCCGCCAAGCAGTGCGGCCGCGCCGACCTGCCCCCGGTCAAGGAGCCTGCCCAGTTCCGCGACGCGGTGCGCGCCTGCAAGGACAAGGGCGTCATCCTCGTCGCCTGGGAAGGCCTCAAAGGCGCGGGCGCTGGCCCGGCGCTCAAGGACGCGCTCAAGGACGCGGCCGGGCGCGACGTGTTCCTGTTCATCGGCCCCGAGGGCGGCCTCTCCCAGGACGAGGCCGACCTGGCCGTCGCCGAGGGCGGCGTGCTCTTCGGCCTCGGCCCGCGCGTCCTGCGCGCCGAGACCGCGGCCGTCGCCGCCGTCAGCCTCGTCCAGTACGAATTGGGCGCCCTGTGACCGACCCCCACGCGATCGCCGAGGGCCTGACCGACGCGTGCGGGCGGAGCCTGCGCGTCATCTCGGGCGCCATGGGCGCGGGCATCGGCGGCTTCGCCGCGCTCGTGCTGTGGTCGTACGCGAACGGCGACACGGTCGTCCTGCCCAACTCGGCGCGCCTCATCAACATCCTGACCATGGTCACGATGGCCTGGTCCCTGGCCGGCATCCTGGCGGGGGAGTTCATGTGGCGGCGCGCCGTGCGGGCCATCGCGCGCCCCGCGGACGCCGACGCGGGCGTGCAGACCGCCTTCGTCATCCGCCTGGCGCTGCGGGAAGGGACGGCCCTTCTCGGCCTGGTCGCCTGCTTCCTTGCCGCCCAGAACGGGGTCCTGCGCGCCTTCCCGGCCTACTGGGTGAACGCGGCGCCGGCCGCGCTTTTCCTGTTCTTCCTGTACGCCCAGTGGCCCAGCCTGGACAACCTGCGCTCGCAGGTCCGCGACGCCCTGTCGTCCGTCTGACGGACGTCTAAGGGCAGGTGCAGACGTTGCGGGCCTGAGCCGCCAGCTCGCGGCAGCGGAAGTCGCTGCCGAGGTTGTTGGCGCCCATGCCGGCGTCGCGGCAGTCGGCCAGGCCGGTGCAGACCTGTGGGGGGCACGCCGGCTTGACGTCGGGCGCCATGGTGGGGTCGATGTCGGAGGAGGCGAAGTTGGACTTCAGCGCCTTCATGGTGCGCGCGAGGCCCTCCTCGTTCTGGACGACGGCGCCGCCCTGCGCGCGGTGCTTCGCGCGCTCCGCCGCCGCGCGCGCCGCCTGAGCCGTCTTCGCCATCTCGGCGGCGACCTTGTCGCAGTGCGCGGCGAGCGACGTCCTGAAGATGTCGTGCTGGTTCGCCCCGACGCTGATGGAGCCGCCGGAGCGCGGGTAGCGCGTCCACTTTTGGCCGTCGAAGCCGAGTTCGCCGTGCACGTAGGGGGCCCCTCCCGGATCCGGGGGGAAGATGGCGAACATCTGCTCGCGGGTGGTCAGGTCCGCCAAGCGGTTCTCGCAGGCCTGCGCCTGGGCGCGGGTCAAGGCCGTGGGCGCGGCGTGGGCGGAAGCGCCGAGGCACAGCAGCAGCGCGGCCAGCGAGGGGGTCTTCATGGGGGCCTCCGACGGTCTATCGGTAGGATAGGCCCGGGACCTTGCCCTGTCAAGGAGGGGCCGGGCCCCTAGCGGCAGCCGGCGGGCAGGCGGGTCTCGACGAAGGCGGCGAAGCTGCCGCCGACGCGGCGGCCGTCGGGGGCGAACCAGTAGGCGTAGTCGTCCCCGGGGTCGGAGGCGACGCCCACGATGTGCAGGCCCCACGGGTTGCTCGCCGCGTCGCGGCGCAGCAGCCAGGTCGCGGCGTGCGGGCGCGGGTCGCGCAGGACGAGCATGGTCCGCAGCTCGACGAGGGACGCGTCGCTGCGCTCGACGACGGCGTCATAGGGGCTGCCATTCGCCGGATTGAGCGGGCGCAGGCCCGCGCGCTCGACGGCGCCGCGGGTGAGCTCGCGCGCCCGGGCCTGCAGGGCGAAGCGCTCGGTGATGCCGTCGCCGACGTGCGGCAAGGCGTTGAAGCGCGCGGAGAGCGCGGCGAACTCGGCGTTCTCGGCGGGCGTGAGGCCGGCGGCGATGGTCCGCGCCAAGGTCCGGCGCTCGTCGAGCCGCAGGCGCGTCGTCACATCGGCGCGCACGCGGGCGCGGGCCTCGTCGCAGGTCTCGGCGGCGGAGGCGAGCGGGACGCACGCGAGCGCCGCGGCCAGGAGGAATCTCACCCTCTGACGATAGCACGTCGGCGCCCGGCGGGCCTGATGCGTTGGGCCTAATCCGGTGCGGGTCCTTTATAGGGTCCCGGGGCACCCAACCGGCCCAGAGGGGGGCGGGAGCGAAGTCGCTATGATGACGCCATGCGACATCCCGTCCCGCTCGCCGCGACCATGGCCGTCATCCTCGGCGTCCCCGCGTCCGCCGTCACGCGCGCGGCGGTCCCGCGTGCCGGCGTCCTCGCCGCGCCGGTCCTCCCGGGCGCCCTCCGTCTGGCGACGCCGAGCCTGACTCCGTCGCCGCTGACACAGGGTGTGTTCGGCGCCCCGCAGCAGCGCCAGCTGTCCGAAACCTTCGAGAACTGGTCGCCGGGCGCGACCCTCGAATGGCGGCCGAGCGAGAACTTCAAGGTCTATGCGAAGGCCC
>CAZTZW010000006.1:6275-25412 GCA_964618085.1 uncultured Elusimicrobia bacterium | reverse complement strand
CACGGTCCTCGAGACGCTTGATGAGCTGATGTTCGAACGTGGAGCGCCGGCTCATCTGCGCAGCGACAACGGCTCGGAATTCGTCGCGGCGCCCCTGCTCGTCTGGCTCAGGCAGAAGGGCGTCAAGGCGATCCATATCGAGCCGGGGCACCCTTGGCAGAACGGCTACATCGAGAGCTTCAACGGCAAGTTCAGGGACGAATGCCTGGATCAGGAGCTGTTCTACAGCCGCGCGGAGGCGCAGGTCATCGCCGATAAGTGGCGGCACCACTACAACTACGAACGACCGCACAGCGCCTTGAACTACAAGGCCCCACTAGCCGCAACCGCAACGCAGGATTGGAATATTAATGCCAAAGGCACTAACATTCCAGGTGGACGAAATGAGGGGTAAGGTCACCGTCATGTCCTAGTCGTGGAAGATGATGAGTTGATGCAGGCCTTCTACAAAGCGTTGTTCCGTAGGCATCAAGATGAGTTCGCCTGCCGTTTCGAGATGAGCGCTGGGGCCGCCCTGGAGCACATGCGAGACGGCGGCATCGATATAGCGATTCTGGACTGGGACCTACCTGGAATCACCGGCCTCGACCTATTGAAGGTTATCCGTGCCCACCCCAAGAGTCGGGGCATCCGCGTCATCGTGGTCAGCGGAAGATCTGAGGCCGCGGATCAAGTGCGCGCCTTGGAAAGCGGCGCTGATGACTACCTCTCGAAGCCGTTCCAGGTCGAAGTCTTTATCGCACGCTTGAGGAGCCTGCTCCGACGCTAGTCTGGCGCTCTCCAGGCGAAGCGTGTTGGCGATGACGGAGAACGAACTAAAGCTCATCGTGGCCGCGGCGATCATGGGGGGCTGCGGAAGTGACACTCACGACCTTCGTGTTCGACGCGGCCACCTTTTTGGTCCGGCCGGGCTTTATCGCCATGCCGCAGGCCGGATCGATCGCTTTATCCATGACGGCCCCGCATCTGTGCGGTGGACTTGCTCCGAAGTAGCGGGAACAGCTCGCGTTCCTCGTAAGTCAGATGGCGTTCCAAATCTTCAGTCACTTTAGACATCAAGGTTCGCAGCGCATAGACGTGCTGGCCGTCGCACAAGCCGGTGACCGTTTCCAAGAGCCGAAAGATGTCGCGGACGGCCGCATATCCGGTGTCCAGCGCTTGCGGCGGCAGTTCTCCTTGCGAGATGAGGCGCCTAAGGAGCCCGGACAAGTGCTCCTCTTCCTTCCGCTCATGGGTTTTGAGCATGGCCGAGAAGCGCCGTTCCGCTTCCTTAAGGCGCGGCAGGTCCAAGTTCATTTGATCTTCCCAGCCCACGCCGTGAGCTTTGCCCAGAAGTCCCGCCATTGCAGCCAGGGCGCGCCGTAATTCAGCGTGTTCCTCAAGCAGGCTGCTGAATAAGTCTTTCATAAGGGCATCCTCCTTACTCATAGATAGGCGCGGACGACGTACTGCTGCACCATGCGCTGCGTGTTGAAAAAAGAGCCGTTGAGCGCCATGGCATGGCGCATGACTTCGAGGTAGCGGTCGCGGTCCCCGTAGAACAGCGGGACGACCACTCGCTCCAGCTTGTCGTAGAGCGACGCAGCGTCGTCTCCGGAGCCGTTGCCTTCGATGGCCCAGCCCGTGACTCCCTCGATGTGCCCCTCCAGCCACCAGCCGTCGCGGATGCTGAGGCTCGGCACGCCGTTGACCGCCGCCTTCATGCCGCTGGTCCCCGAGGCCTCCAAGGGAGGCTGAGGCGTGTTGAGCCACAAATCCACGCTGGAGGTCATCAGTCTCCCGAGCTTCATGTCGTAGTCCTCGAGATAGGCAATTTGCAGGCCGTTCTTGAGCGCGTCTTTCGCCTGGAATATCCGCCGGATGATCTCCTTACCGCCCTGGTCCTGCGGATGGGCCTTGCCGGCATAGATCACTTGAATAGGACCCGTCCGGGCGACGATAGCTTTCAGCCGCGCCGGGTCGTGGAGCAGAAGCTCCGCTCGCTTGTAGGCGGTCGCGCGCCGGGCAAAACCGATCGTGAACGCGCCGGGATCGAGCTCCGTTCCCGCCTGACTGACGCGCTTCAGAAGCTCTTTCTTGGAGGCGAGATGCGCTTCCCAAAGCTCCTCTTTCGGGATGCTCAGCGCGTTGCGCAAGCTGAAGTTGTCCTGCCGCCAATCGGGGATGTGCCGGTCCAGCAAAGCCGCGATCGGGCCCGAGACCCAGGTGGCCGCGTGGATGCCGTTGGTGATCGAGTCGATGGGGTAGCGGGCGAACATGAGCCGCGAGACCTCCCCATGCTTCTTGGCCACGCCGTTGACGTAATGGCTCAGGTTCAGGGCCAGGTAGGTCATGTTGAGGCGCCCTTCGCAGCAGAATATGTCCTTCATCTCGTAGACTTCCCTACGGCCTAGCACGCGCGAGACGAGGTCCATTGGGAAATTGTCGTGCCCCGCGGCCACGGGCGTATGGGTCGTAAAAACGCAGAGCTTTCTGATGGCCTCTACGTCCCCATGGACGATGGCGCTTCTGCCTGCGTCCTTCGCCTGCTCGTCGAGCAGTTCCAAGGCCAGGAGGCTGGCATGCCCCTCGTTCATGTGGAACCGCTTTATGCTCTTGTGGCCGAGCGCGCGCAGCAGCCTGACGCCGCCCATCCCGAGGATCACTTCCTGGCAAAGCCGGTAGTGCTGGTCTCCCCCGTAAAGGAAGTCGGTCAAAGTCCTGTCCCAGGGGCTGTTTTCCGGAAGATCCGTGTCGAGCAAATAGACGGGCACCGTGAAGCCGTCGGCGCCATTGATCTCGTAACGCCAGGCGCGGACCCACACCGTCCGACCTTCCAAAAGGACGGAAATCCTAGGCGGCATTTCGTGGAGGAATTCCTCGACCGCCCAGGCCGCCGGCTTCTCGGTCTGCCAGCCGTCTTCGATCTTCTGGATGAAGTAGCCTTTGCGGTGCAGCAAGGTCACGGCCAACATGGGCACGCGGAGATCCGCCGCGGAACGGATGGTGTCTCCCGCCAGGACTCCCAAGCCGCCGCTGTAGGTGGGCATCCGCGAGTCCAGGCCGATCTCCATGGAGAAGTAGGCGATAGACCGCTCCACTCTCCTTCTCTCGGCCTCCGGCCCGCGCTGTTCCATTATGGCCTCGGTGTACGCCGCTCGTCGGCGAGGAAGAGCCTTTGGCACTTGAGCGAGCAGAAATGGAATTCCTGGGCGTCGCGCGCCGCCTTGAAAGGCGTCAGCCCCGGATCGACCTCCATCCCGCAGACCACGTCGCGGACGAGTTCCCGGCGCGGCGCTTGAGTATTCCGGGCAGTCGGAATGGACACGGGTTCGATCTGGACCTGGGAGACGAGTCTTTCGACGTCCTGCTTACGGCAGAGTTGGGTGCCGTCGTTCATCACGGCCGCCGTGCCGGCGGCCATCGCCAGCCGCAGGGCCTCTTCCAGCGGCCTGCCTTGGGAGAGGGCCAGCACACAGCCGGCCAGGAAGGAATCCCCCGCCCCGACCTTGCTCTTTACCTCCACAGGCGGCGTCGAGGCGCGAAACGCCTGATCCCGCGTCACCACGAGCGCGCCTTTGCGCCCCAAAGTGAGCGCCACGACAGAGACTCCGCGCAGGGCAACCTCCCGCGCCGCTTGCAGCAGCGAGCTCTCGTCGGGCAGAGAGCGGCCCACGAGGCGCTCGAATTCGTATTCATTGGGCTTGATCAGATAGGGGTTAGCTTGGACGCCGAGCTTGAGAACCTCATCATCGGCGTCCAGCAGGCATTTCGCGCCGCGGCCCTGCAATTCGCGGATCAAGCGGACATACAGGTCGTTCGGCGCGCCGGGAGGGAGGTTGCCTCCCAGGACCCACCATTCGGGAGACGGCTTGTGCCCCAGGATTCTATCGACGAGCAGGTCGATGTCCGCCAAGGACATCCGCGGCCCGGTCGCGCTGATCCGGGTCTGGGTCCCGTCCGAGCGGTCCGTGATGATGACGTTGATGCGGCTTTCCTGCGGCAGCTCGACGGCTTCGAAAGGGATTTCCTTTTCCGCCATCAGGCTCTTGAGCATGTAGCCGGCGCAGCCGCCGGCGACCCCGAAGGCCGCGGTCTCGCCGCCGAGCTCCTTGACGGCGCGAGAGACGTTGATTCCCTTGCCGCCCGGGTCGCGCCGCGTCGCGCGCGCTCGGATCGCGTCGTCCTTGACCAGCTTGTCGATGACGATGTGATGGTCGATGGACGGGTTGACCGTGATGGTGCCGATCATCGCAGCCTCATTGGCAGTCGCAGGTCTTGCCTTGGGCGCAGTCCGCGCAGCAGTAGAGCTTGCCGTCCTTCTCGTAGGCGACGGCCTTCAGCACGGTCCTGTCGCACTCGACGCATTTCACCGATTCGTTTTTCTGATCCATGATTGAACCTCCAGATCTAAGCCGCTCCCCTGAGCGGCCGCATTCTTACCACACCAGTAGAAGCATTCCTCCCGCGGCGAGCGAACAGAGCCAAGGCATGAGCAGCGCCTTGAAGAACGTCCGGCCCCCTATGAATCCAGCGATGGCTCCCTTGAAAAACACATTCGACATACCGGCGATGATGATGATCGGCCAGCCTTCCTGGGGAAGGAGCTTGCCCGCCGCGACGAGCCTTGATGTCGACAAGGTGATCGCGTCCATGTCGGTGACGCCGGAAAAAACGGCGACGAGCGTCAGGCCGCCGCTGCCGAAGTAGGTCTTGGAGAAGGCGACCGCGAATAAAATCGCCGCGTAAAGGACGCCGAATGTCAGTGCGGTCTTCAGCTCCGCCGGATTGCCTTGAACCGGCATGCTCTCGTTGCCGCCCTCCAATCGCCTCCAAAGCCAGAGTGTGGAAAGAGCGGAGGCCAGGAACATGACGCCGAGCGGAAGCCATGCGGCTTGAAACGAAGGCGCCGCGGCGATGACCTCGATCAGCAAACGGATATAAACGGCGGTCCACGCGATGCCGACGACGACCGCGTTTCGAGGAACGGCATCGAGGGCCTCGCTTGAGCGCCGCGAGTAGCTCATGGTGGTCGCCGTGCTTGAGATCACGCCGCCGAGAATCCCCCCGAGGACGACCCCGGCCCTTTCGCCGAGGAATTTGTAGGCGATGTAGCCAGACAGGCTGACGGCAACGATGATGACCACCATCAGCCAGATATCGTGGAGATTCAAAACCGCGAGCGGGCCGAAGGCCTGATTCGGGATGATCGGGAAGATCACCAGGGAGATCAGGACGAACTGCATGATGGCCCTGATCTCGCTCTCGCTGAATCGCTTCGCCAATCCGTGAAGCTCCATCTTCGCCTGCAGGACGACGGCCAGCAGGCCGGCGATTGCAGCGGCGAGCCAAATCGGCCCCAGCCGGACGAACACGCCGGAGCAGTACATGAGAAGCATGGCAAGTTCGGTCACCAGGCCCGAGTGCTCCGGCGCGCGGCCGGTCTGTTTTGAGAGGTGGCCGACGATTATGGCCGCGATGACGCCGAGAAAGCCCGCCACGATCATCCACGCGCCGTACTTCTCGGCGAGCAGGGCGCACGCGGTGCCGAGCAGCGAGATCAGCGAGAAGGTCCGGATTCCGCCCAACGGCGAGTCCACCCATTGCCGCTGGAGGCCGACCAGGAGGCCCAGGACCACGGATATGATGAGCTGATGAAAGGGATGGACGTCCTCGATGCCGAACGACATCAGGCCTCCTTGCTCCGCCGCTTCGTCGCGCGCCGCCTCGAATTTCCGGCCGGTTCCGCGGCGAGCTCCTGCATGATCTGCAATATCGAACGCTCGACTTCCTCGGCGATCTTCTGCCCGGAGCTTCCGAACATGGGAAGCAACTCCGTGGGCTTTGCCGTGGCAAGCTTGGTCTGGCCGTCTTCACGATAGGCCGAGACGCGGCAGGGCAATACCGTGGACAGCCCCATGTTCTCGTCCAGGGCCTTCTTGGCCTGCTCCGGATTGCAGATCTCGAACACCAGGCAGGGCCGGCGGAACGCCACGCCCTTTTCGTTCATCTTCCGGCGCAGGTCATGAACCGCGAGGACTCCGAACTTGTGCCGAGCAGCCACCTCCGGGAAGTCCCTTTGAATCTCCGGCAGCGTCTTTTGAGTGTCAACGATGTACAACATGAGACTTACCTCCTTGTCCGTCGAATCGCTTGAGAAGCGGCTGCACGCCGGCACCGTCGGTCGCCGCGCTAGGAATACTCGCGGCGGTCGGCGGACGCAACGCTGGCGCTGACCTTCCCCTTTGGAATTCGATTCTCTGCGCGCCGAACCTCCAGACGGCTACGGCTCGCCTGCTTGCCCTGATCAAGCGCGAAGCCGAGAAAGACTTGGCTGGGGATGTCATATTAAGGCCTCCCGCCGGTGACCGGAGCGCTGGACGAGGGAACGGTGAACGACGGCTCATCGGGCGCTGCGTGAAGGGGCAGCCCGTGACCGCGAGCATCATGCCCCGCGCTCCCCGCGCGAGGCGGCGATGACGATGAGGCGGGTGCGTCGGCGGGATGTCCCGACCATTGAAAGGTCGAACATGCCCCGATCAGGAGAGCGGTCAGGCCGAGGAGGAGCCATATTTCAAGGCTTCTCATAGATTTTCCCCCACGTCTTTTCCGGAGCCCCGGGGCGGGAGGACTGCGGCCATGGCGGACCCTCGACCATGACGGGATAGACGCCGTAGAACTGACGCCCGCCGGGCAGCAGGACCTGGAAGACGACGTCCCAGCGCCCGCCCATCCCGAAGCTCATCGGAGGCATCTCGTAGCGTCCGGGAGAGAACTCGGGATGGTCTCCATGGGCGCCCAACTCGTGGATATGGCCCGCCACGCGCGGCATCCCGGCCTTGCACGTGACTTTCGCGCCGGAGACCGGCGCGGCGGGAGAACTGGAGCGGTCCTCGACGAGGAACGCGATGCGGACCTGGTCCGAGGCTTTGGGCGCGCTCGGCGTCATCTCCAGACGTACGGCGTAAGGGCCGGCGCGCCGCTCCGGCGTGGGCGGGACGGCTTCCTCGACGCCGCCGAGATCATAGCGGTAGAGAGGCCCCGTCGCGGAGTTCTGAACGTCGTAAGGAGTGACAGCCGCGCAGGCGGTGAAAAGGGCCGCCCCCGCGGCCGCGAGGACACGGGCCATGCGCGAATGCCGAAGCCTCTTCGTATTCATAAATATCCCCTCCACAGGGCTTTGAACGCCTCCGGCTTGAGCGCCGAGAGGTGATGGCGAAACGCGATCCGGCCGTCCTTGTCCAGGATGAAAAGGTTGTGCAGCGGGCACGTTTGGGGCGGATGAGTCAGCCCGAGCTTGTGGGCCACGATGTCCTCCGGGTCCAGCAGGATCGGGAAGCCGCATTGAGCGGAGACCTGGCGGGGCAGCATAGGGTCATCGCCGAGCAGGCTGACGGCCAGCACACGAAACTTGCTCCCCGCTTCCCGGCGGAGTTCTTCCAGCAGCGGGACCTTGGACCGGCAGTCCTCGCAGAAATTGGTGAGCCATAGGACGGTCAGCTTCCTTGCGGGGTTGTCCGACAGGGAGTATACGCGTCCGGCGTCGTCGTGGAGCGTGAAGTCCGGGAAATAGTCTCCCTCCGCCAAGCCCTTGTGCCACCAGGCTCGGAGGGGCCAGAGAAGCTTCCAGATCCTCAGCGTCAGGCTCATGCTTCGCTCCGACGGACTCTCCTCCGGCGATAGGTCGACCCGGGTCGTTTTAATCATGGCTTGCTCGCGAACAGAGTCCCCCCCCAGACCAGTGAAACCTCCGCCATGACGCCGCGGAACCGGGGGGCGCCGCTGTAATCGATCTGGGCCGTGCCGCCCGGCACAAGAACCGGCACTGCGGCGTCGAAGCCGCGGTAGGCCTGATCGACGTACTCCGTCTTGAACAGGACGCCGTCCATCACGCGCCAGCCGAGGCCGGTCTGGTAGCGCTCGATGCGGCCCGCCGTGGGCACGCCCTGGAGGACCTTGTTGGTCGTCCCGCCGTAGCGCGCGGCGAGGTACAAGCTCTTGGAGACGTCCCAAACCGCCTCTCCTCCATAGTAGTACCACTTCTCCTCCGGACGCCCGGCGTCGGCGAAGTTGACGTCGGCGTCGCGGAATATTCCGTAGACGCCCGCCAGGCGCAGCGACGCGAGCGGCTTGACGGCCGCGTCGAACTGAAGGGCGGTGACGTTGCCGCCGTTGCCGAACGCGGGTTGTCCGGCTTCGGCCGCGTCCTCGTCGAATGGATTCTGGCCCACCACGCCCGAGTAGCGGCTGCCGCTGCGATTGCGCGCGAAGAGCTCGGACTCGTAGCCTTCCTTGGTCCCGATGGCCGGGTCGAGGCGGGCGTGGTCCACCCGGTACGCCGAAGCCGCCAGGCGGAAACGTTTGTCCTCGGGCTCGAGCCAGAGCTTGAAATGGCGCGAGTAGTCCCGGCCGGCGGTGAAGTTGTCCACGGTCACCCCGCTGCCCACGCCCGCCAGCGCTCCGACCCAGCCGTAGCGCCCGACCACCTCGACGCCAGTCTCGGTGGTGTTGGGGTCGACCAGCCAGTTGCCGATGAGGGGATTGCGCTGCACGTCCGCGTTGTCTGAGCGCGTCCAATGTTGATCGCCGAAGTCGGGCTCGAAGGCGCCGGCCTTGACGTTGACGAACTCGAAGATCTTCCCCAAGCCGTATCGATCGAGGGCGGGCGGCAGGCCGCTCAGCAGCAGGTAGCCCTCGCGGTCGGTGACCTGGCCGGGGTGATGTTTGCTCGAGAGATACCACTCCGAGTAGAGGTCGATCCCCGGCGCGATCTTGGCCAGGAGCTGGACATTGGCCAGCGGCGCTTGGAAGCCGGTGCCGAGGCTGGGTAGGTCGCTCCTCCCGTTCCTTTGGCTGAGCCCCTGCCAGATCGTCGCGGAATCCATGCGCCAGCGGACTTCGGGCATAGGGAAGCTCGGCGCCTTGAAAGAGGCCGCCGGCCCCAGCTCCATGATCTCCTTGGCCGCGGCGCGCCCCGCCGCCGCAAAAACGACCGAGGCCGCAATCAAAATGAGCCGGTTTCTTCGTTTCATAACCCTACCTCCTATTTCCTGCCTGCGCGCCATGCCGTTCCATGACCGCCAGAATGCGGGCCGGGCGGCCGAGGTCGCTCCATTCGATGTCCGGCATGGGCAGCACCATGACGCGCTGCGGCATGCGCTCCACGATATCTCGAGAGAAGTTTGAGGGACCTATGCGGTCGTAAGCCGCGACCAGCGCTGATGCCTCTTGAGATGTGCCCAAGGCGGGCAGGAGCGCGTCGAAGCGCTCCATCATCTGCGGCAGACAGGCGCGGCCGATCTCCCACAGGGTGCCGACCTTGACGGCCAGCACCATGGTGTTCCAGAGGCACCCCTGGCCGAACAGCGAGGCGGCTTCCTCGGCGTCCGGCTTTTCCCGGAAGCGCGACACCTGCATGGCTCCCTCGGCCGTAGACCAAGACCGGTCCGGCTCGATCCAGCCATAGTCCCGCTCCGGTCCCTCCGGGACCGCCCCAAGGAGGACGACTTTGTCGGTCCGCTGTTCAGCCAAGGCCGCAGCCCGATCGACGCAGCGGGAGAAGGCCGGCCCGGACGAAATGAAGTGATCCGAGGGAAATATCAAGACCGTCGCCGAGGGATCGGCCCTGAGAATATGCGCGGCGGGAAGAAAGATGCCGGGAGCCGTCTCGCGGTTGGCGGGCTGCTCGACGAGGCGGCCCACGCAAGCGTCCTCGCCGTTGAGAAACGCCCTATGTCCGCGGCCGATGATCGTCACGGTCTTCTCGGGCGGGACCAGTTCAGAGACGCGATCGAGGGTTTCCTGGAGCAGAGTCTTGCCGCTGGTGAGCGCGCAGTATTGCTTGGGCGTTTCGGTACCGGACAATTTCCGAATCAGCGGGCGCAGCCGCTGCCCCTCCCCTCCTGCCAGGACGACCGCCCATCGGCCGGATCTCCTTCCCGGTTCCCGCGTCATACAACCTCCCTAAAAAAGTCACCTGCCCATGCAATTGCAACAAAGCTGCCAAACCAACGGCGGCGATTCTGGATGAGGGCATGGGATCGAGCCCGCGCAACATTCGCGCCGGTCACCATGAGGCTAGAAGATTCGGCCTCTAGAGTCCGTATTTAGAAGGTCTCTCCTTCGTGACGACGAGAAGGCGGGAGAGTCGCCTGCCGCTCAATGAGCTGACCGGACAGCGGCTGCGGCCGTGCGCTTATCGCGCCCGCAAACGCCCGCTTCGTGGAAGGACACGGGCGTTCCGGCCCTCACTGTCGCTCTTGGTTCCTTCCCGCGCAACCATCAAAGGCTCCGGCTTACCGGCTTCTCGCGAGCCGGCGTGTAGTCCGGCCAAAGCCGCCATTCCTCCGTCACGAAGTGGGCGGTCAGGCGCGTTACCATCAGCGAAGCCAGCCCTCGGACTTCATCGACCGGGAGTTCGTCCATCTTCAGGGATTCGTCGAGCTTTTTGCGGCAGCCTCCGACGCCGAAGGAGCCGTGATCGTGAACTCGGCGCCGAGCTTCGGGGGCGACGAGACGCTGATCTCGCCCTTCATCGCCCTCAGGGCCTCCCGGCAGAAGGCGAGGCCCAAGCCCGTGCCCTGCACGCTTCCGGACCGGCGCGCCGCGGCTTGATGGAAGCGGTCGAAGATGAGCGGCAGGTCCGCCGGCGGGATGCCCGGCCCGTTATCGCGCACGGAGATCGCCACCTGGCCGTCCTCTTCGATCGCCTTGATCGTCACCTGCCCTCCTTCCGGCACGTACTTCAAGGCGTTGTTGAGCACGTTCTGGAGCACTCGCGCCAGAAGCGCCGCGTCGCCGAGCAAAGCGGCGTGCTCGGGAAGCGAAGGCAGCACCTTGATCCGCTTTTCGCGAGCCAGCGCCGCCTGCTCCTCGATGCATCCGCGCACGAGCTCTGAGAGGTCGAGCGCTTCGATCTGAACGGGCATGAGCCCGGCGTCCAGCTTCGCCACGTCCAGGTACAAGTCCAGAAGCTCGAGCATCTTTTTGCATGAGCGCACGCTGATGTCGAGCAGCTGCGGGTCCGGGACTTCAGGACGGCCCTCGTCCTGGGCCTCCTCCAGCATCCGCAGCGTGGCGTAGACGCTCGTCAGAGGAGAGCGCAGGTCGTGCGCGATCATGCTGCGCCAATCCTCCTTGCGCTGCTCCAGCTCGCGCTCAAGTTCCCGCTCGGCGGTAGCGTCCTCGATCAGCGTCACGTTTCGCCTTTCACCCTCCCCAGGAAGCGCCCCGTGCGTCTTGAGGCAGCGCACGCGCAGGTTCTTCATGCGCGCTCTTCTCTGGATGTGGGCTTCGCTCCAGGCGAACGAAACGGGCGCCTGGTAGCGGCCGTTAAGCGTCACGCTCCGCGCCGGAGCGTGCTCGCCGCTGACAGGGCAGTCCGTGGCGCACTCGGACTTCCCGTCCGAGGCCAGATGGCCGCAGAGCGTGTCGCAGAGCGGTCGCCCCGCCACGGCCATGGCCGAGACCTCAAGCAGCCGCTCGGCGGCGGGATTCATGTAGAGGACGCTTCCGGCCTCGTCCGTGATGCAGATTCCATCCGGCAGAGCGTCGAATATCGGGTCTATCATGACGGCGCCTCCTCACCTCGCTTCCGTCAGGGTCAAATCAAACTTGATCGTCACTTCGTCTCGCGTCCTGATCGCGCCCAGCATCATCGTGGGCGGCTTGATCCCGTACTCGCTCATGCGCAGGTCGTACTGGCCGCGCGCGCGCACGGCGCTTTCAGTCGCGGTCACCACGGGCTCGAATTGAATCGGCTTCTCCGTCCCGGCGATCAGAAGGCGGCCTTCAGCCACGGTTTTCGCGCCGACCACTGAGAGGCTGTCGAGCGTGAACCGGATCTCGGGGTGCTTGTTCGCTTTGAGCGCCTTGCGCATGTTGCCGTCGAGGGCGCCCTTGCCTGACTTGAGGCCGGAGACGGGAATCGCCAGCACCAACCGCGCCGTGCCCCTCTTCAACGTGTCGGCCAGCGGGATGGCGCCGTCCGCTTCCATCTCTAGGGAAGCGACGGCGCTGAGCACGGTCGCCGTGCTCGAATAGGAGTGGAGCGTAGAATCGCCGTGGAGAGTCAAGATGCTCGCGGCGTCGATCTTCAAGGGTCGCGTAGCGGCGGAGACCGCGCTAGGGACGGAGAGGAGTAGGACTGCGAGGAGCGTTTTCATCGCCAACCATCGGCTCGCAGCAAAATCGCCAGCGCTTTCTTTCCTCATGGCTTGCTCCGACGAGCCATCTCTAATGCGACATCATTCAGAAGTGTTCGAGCGGCCTTTCGGACGGCGCTCTTGGGGACGAAGCGCGGGAGCGCCGGTCCTTCCGTGACGGCCAATCGGTAGATGATCGTTGTTTCTCTCGGGGCGTCCTCGAGGCGCCACTCGCCCTCGTAAGACTCGAAGCAGGCACGGGACACGTCTCGGAAGGACACTCGTCGGCGGGATTGCTCCCGGACCTCGAGCAGGACGTGGATCGTATGGCGGAAGATGAAGGCTTTCCCGACGGACTCCTGCTCCAGGAGCGCGGACTCCGCGCCGCGTTCTTTGAGCGTGCTATAGCGCATCGAAGGGACGAAGCTTGGGATGTTCTCGTAGTCGGTCAGCACCGCCCATGCCGTCTCGCGCGAGACCGGGACCGTGAAGCGGCCCTCCAATTCGTAGCGGTGATGAGCAAGAGGCTTCAAAGAGACCGAGACCTCGCCACCGGAGGCCGATCCTCCAAGGAGCGTCAGCGCTGCCATCAAAATCGAGGGTTTCATCTGTAGGCCACCCCCACGGAGCCGATGTCCGCCGCGGCCGTGTTCTTTCCCATGACGATCTTTTGATAGGAGCCGAAGAGCCGCCAGGGGCCGGAGAGGGTCCAGAAGCCGGAGAGACCGGCGCCCATGAAGTCCTTCTGAACCCCGCCTCCGATGCCGCGCACGCCGTTGAGCGACGGCACGAGGAGGAGGCGCTCGGAGAGCGCCCAACCGGCTTGGAGACCGTATGGGATCTCGTCGGATGGTGAGCCGGCCCTGTATCGGAAGCCGGCGTTCAAGGCGACGTACTGTCGCTCGGCGAAGGTTTTGGCTAGGAACCCTTGAAGCTCGAGATCGACCTGCCCGTCGCCGATCCCGCTCACCGTCCGGTAGGTTCCCGGCGCCTTGATACCGGCCGCGAGAGCGGGCCGCATGCCGTTGAACTCGTCCAGCCGGTAGCGCGCCCAGCCGTAGACGTCGCCCAGGCTGTTCCAAGCGCTATGCCCCTGGTCGTCTTTGAGACGGGATGACTGCACCGGAAGGAAGATCGAGGCGGACCAGCGGGGGTTCAAGGCGCGTTCGCCGAAGAAGTTCAGGCTCCAACTCGTGAATCGGCCGTTGTTAGGCAGCGCTCGACGGTGTCCATCGGCGTCGAAGCTGGAGCGCGACTCCAAGTAGGAAGCGAAGCTCCGCCAGCGCCAGCCGGCGGCCTCCTCCTTCCACGGTTCGCCCAGCAGTTGGCCGCTGCGCGCCGTGGCCACGCCGCCTTGATGGTGCGCCTCCTCCGCCCATGCCGTCCCTTGGATGGCAAGGCTGAGTGCGAAAAGTCGGGCTCCTAGGCGTATTCTGTTCATAGAGAGCCTCCCTTTTTCCCTTCGTAAAGATGCAGCGTCCCAAACAACGTGTCTCGGACATAGGTCTCGCGGACTTCCGTGAAGCCCGCTTCGCGCATGAGGTCAGGGATCTTGCCCGCAATATTCTCAGCCGTCGTGGCCCAGCCGTCGAGGAAGGCGGCGGCATATCCAAGAACGGCCTGCACCAGCCCATTCGGACGGCCGAAGTCCAGGATCAGCACGCGGCCGCCGGGCCGCAGGACGCGCAGGGCTTCGCGAAGCGCGGCCCGCTTGACCGCCGGAGGCAAATGGTGGAAGACCAAAGTGCTGACTACGACGTCGAACGCGCCCTGATCGAACGGCAGCGCCTCCGCGCCCGCAATCTTCAATACGAGTCCGGCGGCCGAGCGAGCCGCTTTCCTCCCGGCCATGCGCACGATGTCCGGATCGGGGTCTATCCCGACGACTTCGATTTCCGGGTTCGCCCGGGCCAGCATGATCGCGAACGTCCCGGTTCCGCATCCAAGGTCCAGGACGCGCGTGCCGGGGTGCGGCGCGATTTGTTCCGCCAAGACCCCGCGCATCTCCCGCTCCGGCATCAGAAGCTTGATGAAGAAGTCATAAAGAGGCGTGAGGATGCGATATCTCAGCGCGGGCGTGCCCTGCATGACGGCGTTTTTCGTCATGGCGCGCCCTCTTGAAGGAAGACTCCATGGCGGCCGGCCGCCTCCGCCAACGCGTGAAAAGGAATGGTGATGAAGGTCTTGACGACCTGGGGATCGAGGGCGGCTTCGGACTGATCGCAAAGGATGACGGTCGCCTCGGCGTGCGAGAAGGCGCGCTTGTAGGGGCGCGCCGTGGTCAAGGCGTCGTAGACGTCGGCCGCGGCCACGATTCGCGCGCCGAGCGGGATGGCCTCGCCCGCGAGCCCCGCGGGGTAGCCCCGGCCGTCGTAGCGCTCATGATGGGCGGCGATGATGGGGGCTGCGCCTTCCAGGGCATCGGAGCCGCGCGCCAAGCCCGCGCCGCTTTCCGGATGACGTCGCATCGCTTGCCACTCCTCGTCGTTGAGTGCCCCTGTCTTTAGGAGCGCGGCGTCCGGAACCCCGATCTTGCCCGCGTCGTGGAGCAGCGCCCCGGTCTCGAGAGTGCGCAGGAACGCGGGGTCGCGAAGTCCCATCCGTTCGGCAGCGAGCAGGCTGTAGGCGGCGACGCGGCGCGAGTGGCCCGCCGTGTAGCGCTCGCGCAGCTCCAGAGACGAAACCAAGGTCAGCAAGGTGTCCGCGTGCGCCCGGCGCAGGCGCTCGGCCGCGAGCCGTTCGGCGCGGAAGAAAGCCCAGCCGGCGGGAGCCACGACCCACAGGTTGACGAGCTCGGCCAGTTGGTCGGCCTGCACCATGGGCTGGCCGCGCCAGTGCGCGGCGATGTGCAGAGCGAAGGCCGCGCTGACGAGGGCGGTCGTCCCCAACGTCTCCCGCAGGCCGAACCAAGCCGTGCACATCAGCACCGGCACGAAGAGGAGCTTCTGCGCCACGAGGTGCAGCCAGTGCCACTCGTGCGGGCCCGCCGGAGTCGCCCAATGGAGCGCGACGACGAGCGCGAACGCCGCCGCCGTCCACGCGGCGCGCCCGCGGGGCGGCGCGACCATCGCCGTCTCGACCGGCGGGTTCATTCGGCCTCCACGCGCGAAACCACGATGCCGGCCAGCCCGTCGCGCATGCGGATTTCCCCTTCCACGCGGACCCTCTCTTCCGGCCGACCCTTGAGGCTGTCGAAAGCGGATGGATCGCGCTTGTCGGGCAGCGCGAGGAAGACGCGCCCATCCAAAGTCGCGATGCCCACGGGCCCGCCGGCCGCGAAGCACTCGCGGGCGCAGGCCTCGTGTCCCTCCGGCCTGGCGCCGCGCCGGAAGTAGCAGCACATGTCCACGACGGTACCGACGAGGGCATTCGGCCTGGCCTCCGTCGTCTTTCGGAGCGCCTCCTCCCAGGCCTTGGCGTCCACCTTGAACTGCGTAATGCCGACGCCGTCGATCGCGACGATCGGCGTGCTCCAGCCCGCGAAGCCGCGCAGGCGCTCGTCGCGGTCCACGCGTTGGACCTCGAAGACGGCGCCGTACTGCGCGGAGAGCTTGCGCAGCTGCTCCTCGGCCGTGTCGCAGTGCTTGCAGGTGCAGCGGTAGAGCATGACCTTCGGCCTATACCCCTCCCTTGGCTCGCTCATGCTCTCTCCGGGAGGGTGACTCGTTGGCGCAGCCACTTGCGGACCTCGAGCACCGTGGCGGGCACTAGAGTCAGCGCGACCAAGGGCAGGCACTCGCCCCAGCCGAGTTGGTGCACCTTGAAGAGGCCGGTGAACCAGTCCGTGTGGTGGAGCAGCATCTGAAACGTCATGGGTATGCTGACCGCCAGAAGGTGATAGGCGTTCGACAGCGGCCCAAGCTGGAAGAACGTCTTCGTCTCGCTGCGGCTCGCGAAGGAGCGGAAGAGCTCCGCGAACACTAGGAACGAGAAGACGTGGGTCCGAGCCGTCAGTTCCCCCTCGATGCGCAGGCTGTAGCCGTAGACGGCGAGCGCCATGGCGGCGACCGTGACGCCGATGAAGGCCATCTCCACGTTGAACTCCCGGTCGAAGAAGTTCCGCGGAGACGGGCGACGGCTCGAGTGCAGGATGTCCGGCGGCACGGGCTCGGCGGCCAGCGCCAGCGAGGGTAGGCCGTCGGTCACGAGGTTGATCCAGAGCAGATGGATGGGCGCCAGCGGGACCGGCCAGCCCATGACCGCCGCGCCGAGCATGATCAGGATCTCCGCCAGGTTGCCGGACAGCAAGTACTGGATCGTGCGGCGGATGTTGCCGTAGATGGCGCGGCCTTCCTCGACCGCCGCGACGATGGTCGCGAAGTTGTCGTCGGCTAGGATCATCGAGGAGGCCTGCCGCGCCACCTCGGTGCCGCCCTTGCCCATGGACACGCCGATGGAGGCGGCCTTCAGCGCGGGCGCGTCGTTGACCCCGTCGCCGGTCATGGCGACGACCCGGCCCTTGGCCTTCCAGGCCTCGACGATGCGCAGCTTGTGCTCCGGGGCGACCCGAGCGTACACGGCCGTGTCCTCGATCTTGGCGCCCAACGCTTGAGCATCGAGCGCGTCGATCTCGGCGCCGGTGAGCACGCCCTCGAAGCGGCCGGGCTCCGACAGGTTGAGCTCCGCGGCGATCGCCTTGGCTGTGACCGGGTGGTCGCCCGTGATCATCACGACCTTGATGCCCGCGGCCTTGCAGCGGCGGATCGCTTCGACGCTCTCCGGGCGCGGCGGATCGGCCATGGCGACCAGTCCGAGAAATTCCAAGTCGCGCTCCACCGACTCTAGGGACGAGTGATCCTGGGGCCGGAACCGCTCCGGGCGCAGCGGGAGCGAGCGGGTCGCCACCGCGAGGGTTCGCCGTCCCTTCCCGGTCAGCGCGGCGAGCGCGGCCGAGGCCGCCTGGCCCTGCGCCTCGCTGAGGCGGCAGAGGGGTAGTACGGACTCCGGCGCTCCTTTGACGTGGACGACGACGCGGTCGCCCACGGCCACGGCGACGCTCATCCTCTTGCGGACGCTCTCGAAGCTCCACTCATGCAGGCGCTTATGCTCTTTCTGGATATTATCCGGATTGCGCCCCTTGTCCTGGGCCATCAAGAGCAGCGCCGCTTCCGTGGGGTCCCCGACGGCCTCTCCGCCCGGGCCGAGCGAGGCGTTGGAGCAGAGGACGGCGGCCTCGACCAATCTCTCCACTGAGTCATCGGCCCCGCCGTGCACGTGCTCGATGATCGAGCCGTCCGCGTCGGCGAGCTCCCGGACGCGCATCTTCCCAGTGGTCAAAGTCCCCGTCTTGTCGGTGCAGATGACGTCGGTCGAGCCCAAGGTCTCGACGGCGGGCAGATGGCGCACGATGGCGTTGCGTTTGGTCATCCGGTGGACCGCCAGGGCCAGCGCCAAGGTGACGACCGCCGGCAGGCCCTCCGGAATCGCCGCCACGGCGAGGCTGATCGCCGTCATCGCGACCTCGAGCCAGCCGTCTCCGTGGAGGAGCCCGAGGACGGCGACGAGGGCCACGACCACGAGACAAAGGAGAAGGAGCCTCGCCCCGACCTCTTCCAGCCGCGACTGGAGAGGCGTCTTGATCGCTTCGGTCGACTCGAGCATCCCGGCGATGCGGCCGATCTCGGTCGCCATCCCCGTGGCCGTCACGAGGGCGCGGCCCGAGCCGGAGCTGATCGCCGTGCCCGCGAAGAGCATGTTCGTCCGGTCGGCCAAGGGAGTGGACGCCGCGAGCGCGCCGGCCCTCTTCGTGACCGGCAGGGACTCGCCGGTCAGCAGCGCCTCGTCGGACGAGAGTTGGCTCGCCAGCAGCACGCGCGCGTCCGCGGCGACGTAGTCCCCCGCCTCGAGGACGAGCAGGTCGCCGGGGACGACCTCCTCCGCGGGGACCGAGATCGTCGCGCCGGAGCGCAGGACGCGCGCCCTTGGGGAGGACAGCCGTTTGAGCGCCTCCACCGCCGCCTCGGCCTTCGCCTCTTGAAGGAAGCCGATGACGGCGTTGATGAGCACGATCGAGGCGATGGCGACCGCGTCGACGAGCTCGCCTAGGACCGCCGAGACGACGGTCGCCGCGAGCAAGGTCACGACCACCGGGCTCTTGAACTGGGCAAGGAACCTTACCCATGCGGGAGCCTTCTTTCCTTCCTTGAGTGCGTTGGGGCCGTGGCGGCCGAGCCGCTCCCGGGCCTGAGCCGCGTCCAGACCCGAGTCCGGGTTCGTTCCCAGATTCCGAGCCAAAGCCGCCTCATCCTCCGCCCAAGGAGGCCGCCGCGTCGCCGGTTCCATGAGCTTCGTCATGGTCAGCCCTCCATGGCCTGAAGGTCGAGCTTGCTGACGTCCACCGTCCCGCGCTTCATCTCGTACTCCCACTTCCAGATGAAATAGATTGCGGGATAGACCAGAAGCTCTAGAAGGAAAGAGGTGAACAGCCCGCCCAGCATGGGCGCGGCGATGCGTTTCATCATGTCCGCTCCGGTCCCCGTGGCCCAGAGGATGGGCAGGAAGCCGAGGAAGTTCGTCGCGACCGTCATCACCTTGGGCCGGATGCGGCGCACCGAGCCGTGCAGCACCGCCTCCCTCAAGTCGTCGAAGGTCTTCATGCGCCCCTCCTTGATCCGGTCATGGTAGGCGAGGTCGAGGTAGAGCAGCATGAACACGCCCGTCTCCGCGTCCAGGCCCAGCAGCGCGATGATGCCGGCCCAGACCGCCACGCTCAAGTTGTAGTCGAGCGCCCACAGCAGCCAGACGGCGCCGATGGCGGAGAACGGGACGGCCGTCAGCACGATGCCCGTCTTGACCCACGAGCGCGTGTTGAGGTAGAGGAGGAAGATGATGATGAAGAGAGTCGCCGGCAGTACGATGACCATGCGCTCCATCATGGCCTGCATGTTCTCGTACTGGCCGCTCCAGGACAGCGAGTACCCCGGCGGCAGCTTGAGCTTCTCGCGGACGGCGGCCTTGGCGTCCTTGACGTAGCCGCCGATGTCGCGGCCCGCCATGTCCACGTGGACGTAGCCCG
>CAZTZW010000006.1:0-6265 GCA_964618085.1 uncultured Elusimicrobia bacterium | reverse complement strand
CGTGAGATCGACATACACATAGCCCGCGAGCATGCCGTTCTCGTCGCGGATCATGGCGGGACCCGTGAGCAGCCTGATGTCGGCCAGCTGCTCGAGCGGGATCTGCGCCCCGGACATGGTCGGCACGAGCACGCGGCGCAGCTTGGGCAGGGAGTCGCGCAGCTCGCGGGCGTAACGCACGCTCACGCCGTAGCGCTCCCGCCCCTCCACGGTCGTGGTGATGGGCTCGCCACCCACGGCGGACATGATGACCATCTCGGCTTCCTTGATCGTCAGCCCGTAGCGCGCGAGCTGGTCGCGGTTGAGGTCGAAGTCGAGAAAGTAGCCGCCCGCCGTGCGCTCGGCGTAGACGCTGCGGGTGCCCGGGAGGTCCTTGACGATCGCCTCGAGCTCGGTCCCCAACCTCTCGATCTCTTTGAGGTCCGGACCGAAGACCTTGATACCGATGGGAGTGCGCACGCCGGTCGTGAGCATGTCGATGCGCGCCTTGATCGGCATGGTCCAGGCGTTGGTCATGCCGGGGAAGCGCAGGGCCTGGTCCATCTCGGCGAGCAGTTCCTCGTACGAGATGCGGTCCGGCCAGATCATTCTAAAAGGAGCCTGGGCGAACTTGGGCAACCATGAGGAGTACCAGCGCTGCTTCGGCCGCCACTCGCCCTTGGGCTTGAGGATCACGGTCGTCTCCATCATGGAGAAGGGCGCCGGGTCGGTGGAGGTCTCGGCGCGGCCGGCCTTGCCGAACACGCGCTCGATCTCCGGGAAGCTCATGAGCACCCGGTCCTGGGTCTCAAGCAACTTCTGCGCCTCGGTGACCGAGATTCCCGGCAAGGTCGTGGGCATGTAGAGCACCGTGCCCTCGTAGAGCGGCGGCATGAACTCGGAGCCGAGTTGGAAGTAAACGGGAATGGTGACGGCGACGAGCGCCATGGCGCCGAGGATCACCTGCTTGCGGAAACGGATCACCCACTCCACGGCCGGCTCGTAGACCCGGAACATGGGCCGGCTGATGGGGTGCTCCTCCTCCGGGTACAGCTTGCCGACGAAGAGCGCGGTGGCGAGCTTGGCCAGCCAGCGCGGCTTGAAATCGTATGGATCCAGCCGCGTGAAGAACAAGCGCACCGCCGGGGCGACGGTCACGGCCAGGATGGCCGCGATCGCCAGCGAGAGGTTCTTCGTGTAGGCGAGCGGCTTGAAGAGGCGCCCGGCCTGGTCCTGCAGGGCGAAGATGGGCAAGAACGCCACGGCGAGGATCATCAGCGAGTAGAACGCCGACGGGCCGACCTCCTGCATGGCCCGGATGAGGACGGTTTGGATCTCGCCCTTGCGGCCTCCCTTGTCCCATTCCTCGACCTTCTTGTGCGCGTTCTCGGCCATGACGATCGAGGCGTCCACCATGTCGCCCACGGCCACGGCGATGCCCCCCATGGACATGATGTTCGAGGTCACCTTCAGGAAGTACATCGGGATGAAGCTCAGCAAGGTGGCGAGCGGAAGCGTCGTGATGGTCAGCAGGGCGCTCGGGAAATGGAGCAGGAATATGACGATGACGAGGCAGACGATGGCGATCTCGGTGATGAGCGCCTCGGAGACGGTCCCCATCGCCTCTTTAATCAGCTCCGAGCGGTCGTAGGTCGTGACGACCTCGACGCCGGGCGGCAAAGAGGGCTTGACGTCCTCGAGCTTGGCCTTCACGCGCTTGATGACGTTGAGCGCGTTCTCCCCGTGGCGCATGACCACGATGCCGCCGACGGCGTTGCCCTCCCCGTCGAGGTCGGTGACGCCGCGGCGTATCTCGGGGCCGAGTTGCACCTGGCCCAGATTCCTCACCAGGACCGGCGTGCCTTTCATGTCCCGGCCGACCACGATCTTCTCGATGTCCTCCGTCGACTTGGCGTAGCCGCGCCCGCGCACCATGTACTCGGCGCCGGCGAACTCGACGAGGCGGCCGCCCACGTCGTTGTTGCCGTCCCGGATCGCGTCCACGACCTTCATCAAGGGGATGTTGTAGGCGGTCAGGGCGTTGGGGTCTATGTTGACCTGATATTGCTTCTGGAAGCCGCCGATGGAGGCGACCTCGGCGACCCCGGGCACGGACTGCAGCCAGTAGCGCAGGTACCAGTCCTGGAAGCTACGCAGCTGGGCCAGGTCGTTTTGTCCGGTCTTGTCCACCAGCGCGTACTGGAAGACCCAACCGACGCCAGTGGCGTCGGGCCCCAACTCGGTCTTCACGCCCTCGGGGAGCCTTGATTGGATCTTGGAGAGATACTCGAGAACGCGGCTGCGCGCCCAGTAGATATCCGTCCCGTCCTCGAAGACCACGTAGACGTAGGAGAACCCGAAGTCGGAGAAGCCGCGGATGGCCTTGACCTTGGGCGCCCCCAGCATCGCGGTCACGATCGGATAAGTGACCTGGTCCTCCATGATGTCGGGACTGCGGTCCCAGCGCGAGTAGACGATGACCTGGGTGTCGGAGAGGTCGGGGATCGCGTCGAGAGGGACGAGCTTGAGGTAGTGCCAGCCCGCCAGCCCGCCGAAGAGGGCGAGGACGAGGACGATGACCTTGTTCTTCGCGCAGAATGCAATCGTTTTTTCGATCATCGGGGTCCTCGCTTAGTGGCGGTGCTCCGCTTTCGCTTCGGCCGGCTTCTTGCCGTCCTTGCCGCCCGGGACGGCGGACTTGAGCTTCGATTCCGAATCGATGAGGAAATTGGCTGATGTCACCACCCGCTCGCCCTCGCGCGCGCCGGAGAGAAGCTCGTAGTAACCGCCGGCCTCGCGCCCTGTGCGGACCTCGCGGGGCTCGATGCGGCCCTCACCGAGGTCGACGAAGACGAGCTGCCGCTCCCCGGTGTCCAGGAGAGCGGATTCCGGCAGCGCCAGCCTCGTCCCGAGGTCGACCTGGATCAGGGCGTTGACGAACATCTCGAGCTTGAGCAGGTTCTCGGGGTTGGGGACCTCGATGCGGACCTTGAGCGAGCGAGTCTCGGCGGAGAGGATGGGGTCCACGGCCTTGACCGTCCCGTGGAACTTGCGTCCCCGGAACGCCGGGGCGCTAATCTCCACGGACTGCCCGGGCCGGACGAGGTCGATCTCATATTCGTAAATCTGGGCGTAGACCCAGACCGAATTCCCGGAACCGCCCAGGATCAGGTTCGTAGGCGACTTTTCGGACCGGCCCGACTCCTCGATTTGCGTCTCGGAGAGCCCAAGCTGACGCAGCCTCAAGAAGGACGCGCGCAACAGCGCCTCGGAGCGCTCAAGCACGTCCGGCCAGGGGCTGTCCTTGACCTTGTCACGCGCCCGCACCGCCTCCCGGTACTCGGCCAGCGCGTTGTAAAGGTCGGGGTCGTAGGCCACCCGGCCGCTGGCGCGCACGGTCGCGGCGAGGGCGCGTCTCTGCAGGACCTCCGTCTTCATGCCGATAAGCTTGCGGCCCTCGGGAGAGACGCGCGTCGTGGCCTGTCCCGGGACAGGCACCTCCGTCGCCGCCGCCTCGGCATAGACGGGGACGTAATCCATGCCCATCTCGTCCTTCTTGGGCGTGGGGGAGGTGACCTCCGGACGCATGGGGTGACGGTAGTAGAGGACGGCGCCCGCGGCGGGCCCGGCGGCCTCGGCGACATGGGTGCCGCAGATGGGGCACGTGACCGTCTCCCCCGGCTTCAAGGTGAGTTCCATCTTGCAGTCGGCCATCTTGCAGTCGTGGAGCACGCACATCTTCTTGCCCGAGGACACGGGCATGCCGCTCTTTTCCATTGGGACGAGCTTCATGTTGCAGATGGGGCAATCGCCCGGCTTATCCGAAGTATAGGTCGGGTGCATCGGGCAGTAATACGTGACGGCATGCTCGCCATGACTTCCCGGGAGGCGGGCCGCGCGATAGGCACGGATGCCCCAACCCGCAGCGAGAATCAGCGCGAGCGCCGCCGCCGACGCGAGATAATTCTTCTTCATGCTCACAGTCCCCTCCCCACGACGCGCTCCAGTTCCGCCGTCCGCTGCTCGTAGTCGGCGAGGAACTGGTAATACTCCAGCCTGAAATTAAGAAGCGAACGCTGGGCGTCCAACAAGTCCAGGAAGCTCGCCTTGTTCGCCTGGTAGCCCGCCTCGGCGACGCGAACGGCCTGGTCGGCCTGCGGCAGGACGCTCGTGCGGTAGATGTCCGCCAGGCGCCCGGCGGTCTGAGCCCGGATCCACGCGCTCTTGACCTCGGCGGAGGTCATGGCCCTCATGCCCTCGAGCTCGGCCTCGGCCATCTCCCGCTCGGCCTTGGCCTCCGCCGCCATCGCCGCGGGCTTCCAGAACCAGAGCGGCAGCGAGAGGCCCAGCACGGCGTCGCGCGTCTTTCCCCGCATCGGGTCGTTGCGCTGCCGGTACTGCAGCATGATGTCCGGGAGGAACTCGGAGCGGGCGACGGCCAGGGATTTGCCCGCGCGCTCCACGTTGAACTGCGCCTCCTTCAACTCGGGCCGCTCGGCCAGCGCCAGCGCGTGGACGGACTCCAGACTTTCCCCCGGCTTGGGGAGCGCCGGCTCGGCCGGGAGACCCAGGGGCTCGCGCGCGTCGCGATTGAGCAGCGCGCTCAGCATGGCCGCGGCGGTCTCCCGGTCCTGCGCCAGCATCACGCCCATGTTCAGCATTTTGGTCAGCTCCACCTGGGCCTTGAGCGCGTCGGATTGGCCGGCGTGACCGGCCGTGTATTTGGACTCGGCGACCTTGGAGAAGCGCCGCATGAGGTCGATGTTCTCGTTTATGATGTCGAGGCTCTTGTGGGCCAGGTACAGCATGGCGTAGGCGGAGCGCGCCCGGGCCAGGACGGAGCGGACCTTGGCGTGATAGGACTGCTCCGCCATCGCGGCCTCCTTGGCCGCCGCGCCGCGGCGCAGATAAAGGGTCGTGGGAAACGGGATCTCCTGGGTGACGGCCAGGCTCTTCTCGTCCGCCTCGGTAAGCACGCTCTTGCCGGACGGGACGTACATCCTCTCGATGTCGAGCCGCGGCTTGTCGGGCGTGGCAGCCTGAGCCACTCTCTTCTGGAAAGCCAGCCAGCGTTTGCGCGCCGCCAGGATCTCGGGGTTGTCGCGCTCGGCCAGTTCCAGCACCTGGTTCAAGGTGATCGTGCCGGTGGAGACGGACTCGGCGGCCCGCGCCGGGACGGATGCCGCCCAGGCGAGCAGCGTGGCGGTCAATAGTGAATATCTCATGTCAGTGTCCATCCTCGTTTTCCGCCGCGCCACGCGAGAACTTGTCCGGATTCAGGACGAACTCGCGCTGATGGTCCTCGTTATCGAAGTAATAGACCTTCCCGCCCACCGTGGCCTGCACCGCGGCGGAGGATACCGCGATTCGGTTCCCAGAGACGGGGCAGACCGCAGTCGCCGGCTCCGCTTTCCCATGACCTGTGGAGCCGCGCCCCGCCCGGTGGCCGACCAACAGCATGCCGCCCATCATGATCCCCATGAGGGCGAGCCCCGCCAGACCCAAGCCGGTCATCGGGCGCCTCCATCATGCATGGGTTGGTCCGGCGCGCGGTCGGGGTAGCGGGCCGGGGCCTTGATGAACTCGCGCAGATGCTCCTCGCCAGCGAAGTAGTACAGGCGCCCGGCGTGACTGGCCCGGGGCGTGCGCTTTCCGACCTTCAGTTCGGTGCCGCATACCGGGCAGGCCGCCCGGGACGGCGTGCCCTCATGGCCGTCGCCATGCCCGCGCGCGTGCATCGCCATGCACCCGCTCAGCGCGCTCACGATGATGAGAAGCAATGAAGCCATCGGCAGAAATCCTATCAATTGCATCACCGGCGATTGTTTCATCTGGGTCGCCCTATTGTCGCCGTCAGATGCCTCGATGGGAATCTTGAACCGTTCCATATCTACCTCCTGCCGCCCGGCGCAGCGCTTGGGACGGCATCGAGCGCTCCTTTGATCCGTTCCGCGAGCCTTTGGAAATTCGAAGGCCGGTTCGGGCAAGTGGAGTCCAGCTTGAGGCATGAGGCGACCGTGTAGCCGCACCGGCAGGAGCAGCTCTCCGCGTTCGCCCACTGGACGACAAGTCGCCTGCTCTCCGCCGACAATGCGGCTGCCGCCTCCAAACCGGGAAACTCCTCCTGGAACCGGGTCTTCCACTCAGGCGAGCGTTCTTGAATGCCCAAGTAGGCGAGACGCACCATGAAAGCCATGACCGCTGCGGCGAGCGACCCCATAATGAGGATCGAGAACCGGCCGAACCATAGATCCTTTTCACGCTTGCGCATGATGTTCCCTCGTTG